>NZ_JAXMOX010000079.1:0-19100 GCF_034669605.1 Leisingera sp. | reverse complement strand
GATAGGAGGCGTGCCTCGGGTCGGCTGCGTTGTCGAGGCTGAAGCGGTAGTTGCAGTCCCAGTGGGTCATGCAGGGGAAGACCTGCCATTCATCCGAGACGAATTCTTCCGGCGGGGTGAACTCTGGCGCTTCGGGCCGGTCGGCGGAGGGCAGGTAGATGAACACTGCGCCACCCGCCTCGGCGGTCTCGTACGAGGTCAGCGCCTTGCGGCCTTCCAGGGCGCATTCCGGCATCGCGGGCACCCGCACCACGGTGCCGGTGCCATCCACGGTTACACCGTGGTACCAGCAGGCGATGTGGTCGCCATGAACACGTCCCAGCGACAGTTTTGCCCCGCGGTGAGGACAGAAATCCTCGATGCAATGGACATGGCCTGCGCCATCGCGCCACATCACGAGGTTCTCGCCCGCGACCCGGCGCGCCAGCGGCTTGCCCGCTTTCAACTGCACCGAGGTGGCCACCGGCATCCAGAAGCCGCGCAGCCCCTGAGAGACGTATTCCTCGACACGATTGCGATTGCTTTGACTGTTCTGCATGGCTTTTCCCCCTCAGGCGCCGATGCCGTGTTCGGCATGCGCTGCATCATGCGATGCGTTGATCTGTTTCAGTTCGGCTTCAAAGACCTCCAGGGTCCAGGCGCCGGCCTCGCCCGACGGACGGGTGATCTTGCGGCTGTTCAGCTCGTCGACGACTTTTTCAAAATCGTGACAGCCGGTTTCATAGATGCGCTCCAGATCTTGAGCGAACCGGGTTTCCGCATCGGTCAGCGGGCGGCCTTTGGACTGGGTGCGCAGGGCGGGATCTTGCAGCATGGCGGTCTCCTTTTAGGGTGGGTTTCGGAAAGGCGGGCCGGTCAGGCCGCCTCGCTCAGTTTTTCTGCGGCAATCGCCACGGCAGCCTCGGCCCAGGGAAAGGCCAGATCCTCGGCAAGATCGTCGCCGGAAGCGTCATGCACGATGCGTTCGCCCAATTGCGTGGCCCCATATGAGGCCAAGAGTTCCGCGAGCTTGCCGCTGCCCTGATTGAAAGTTTCGTCATATTCGCTGTCGCCCAGCCCGAAGATGGCGAAATGCACACCGCTTAGATCAGGCGCCGCCGCCGCCATCGCCTCGGCAAAGGGCTGTGCCGAAGCCGGCAGCTCTCCGTCGCCATAGGTCGAGCAGACCAGCAGATAGAAGGCATCCCGGTCGAAATCGCCGGGGGCAAAATCTTCGAGATTCTGGCAATCCACCTCGTGACCGCCCTCCAGTTCCGACTGGATGTCTTCGGCCAGCATTTCGGCGTTGCCGGTTTCGGTTCCGTACAGCAGGGTAATATTCATCAGCGCAACTCCTCGCTTGCCTTGGAAAGTGCCAGCATGCGGGCACGGGTTGAGATCTTGACGCGGCAGCGCCCCTCGGGCGCGGCGGCGGTTTCGGCGGTGTCGATCCGCTGCCAGCCTTCGTAGCTGACCAGATCCGGCAGCCCCTCCAGGATGGCGCGGCCGGATTTGCCGCTGCCCTCTGCCGGGATTTCGGCCAGAATACGTTTTGCCAGCGCCTGGGCATCGGCGCGGTTTTCCGGGATCGTGCCGCGCGGGCCGCGGCGGAACCAGCCGGTGGCATAGAGACCATCACCCAGCTTGCCGCCTTCGGCGTCCGCGGCCCCCGCAACCAGCGCGTCCCGCTCCAGCGCGCCTTCGGCCCGGAACCCGATGGCGGTCAGGAATGCGGTGCAGAAAATGCGCTCTTCGCCGCCATCCGCGGTGCGGAACACGGCGGTTTCGACACGGTCACGACCTTCCAGCGCCACCGGCGTCAGGCCAAAACGGAAGGTGACCTGGCGGCGGCCGGTGCCGTGGCCGTCGATCACGGCCAAGGCGGCGAGTTTCTTGGCGGCTTCGGGATCATCGCTGTCTTCGGCACCTTCCACGCGGATGGTGACACCGGCCAGCTTGCCCAATTCCTTGACCATGACGGGATCGAACTTGGCCTGCCCCGCCTGCGAGCGGCCGATGATCTGCAGGCTCTCAATACCGCTGTCGGCGAGCCATGCGCTGACACCCGGCCCGGCGTCGGAGCCTTCCAGCTCTTCCGGCGTCTTGGCCAGCAGCCGCAGCAGGTCAATGGCAACATTGCCATTGCCCATGATCACCGGATGCTTGCCCAGCCGCGGCAGATCCGCTGCCTCGGGATGCTCGTTGATCGCCTGGGTCAGCTGGCCCGAGGCATGGACACCGGCCAGATCCTCGCCGGGGATGCCCAGGCTGCGGTCGCCCGGCAGACCGGCCGCCAGCACCACCGCATCATAGGCGGCGCGCAGATCGTCCAGCGAGATCTGTTCGTTCACAGCCAGATTTCCGATGAACCGCGCACCCTGGCGTTCGAACAGCCGGGCAAACTGGCGGATCACCCCCTTGGTGCCCTGATGGTCGGGGGCCACGCCGTAGCGCACCAGCCCGTAGGGCACCGGCAGCTTGTCGATCACATCGACCTGCAGATCCGGCTGCGCCTTCAGCAGCGCCTGGGCCAGGTAACAGCCCGACGGGCCTCCGCCCACGATGGCAATCTGTGCAGTCATGACGCCTCCAGCGCGGCACCGGCCCAGGGATGGGGGGCACCGCTCAGATCAACATAGATAGATTTCTGAGCCATGTAGGCGCGAATGCCCTCGCGGCCCTTTTCCCGGCCCATGCCGCTGTCCTTCTCGCCGCCAAAGGGCGTTGAGATCGAGAACTGCTTGTAGGTATTGACCCAGACGGTGCCGGTGGAAATCGCCTGACCGACCCGCCAGGCCTTGGGGAAATCCCGGGTCCAGAGACCCAGCGCGAGACCATAGTCATTGTCGTTCGACTGGGCGATCACATCCGCCTCATCCTCGAAGGGCAGCACGACCAGTACCGGGCCAAAGACCTCCTCGCGGCAGATCCGCGCGGTATTGGGCACCCCGGCAAGGATCGTCGGCAGGTAATAGGCGCCCTTGCCGTAGCCCTCTCCTGTTGGGGCACTGCCGCCGCACAGGACCTCGGCCCCTTCGCTGCGCGCCATTTCGACGTAACGGGCGACGCTGTCGCGGTGATCCGGATGCACCATCGGCGCCACCTGCGTGGTCTCCTCAAACGGATGACCGACCTTCAGCCGCTTCGTCGCCTCGGTCAGCCGGGCCACAAAGTCATCGTAGACCGGCTTTTCGACAAACAGCCGGGCGCCGGCGATGCAGCTTTGCCCGGTGGAGGAGAAGACGCCGAACATTACCCCGGCAACGGCCTGATCGATATCCGCATCGGCAAAGACGATGGTCGGGGATTTGCCGCCCAGTTCCAGCGAGACCGGCATCAGCTTTTCCGCCGCCTGTTTTGCCAGCATCCGCCCCGTCGAGGTGCCGCCGGTGAAGCTCACCTTGGCGATATCGGGATGTTCGACCAGCAAGTTGCCGATCTCGCGCCCGGCGCCGGGCAGCACCGAGAACAGCCCCTTGGGCAGCCCCGCCGCCTCGACGATGCGGGCCAGTTCGAGGCTCACCAGTGGCGACCAGGATGCAGGCTTCAGAAGCACCGCATTGCCCGCCGCCAGCGCCGGTGCCACTTTCTGCGCATCAGAGGCGATGGGCGAATTCCACGGCGTGATGGCCGCCACCAGACCCAGAGGTTCGTAGACCGACATCGTAAGCGCGGTGCCGCGCTGAGCGGTCAGGCTGTCATCGGTGGTTTCCAGCACCGCACCGAAATAGCGGAAGGTGGCAGCCGCCGAAGCCGCGAGCGCGCCGGTTTCACGCAGGGTCTTGCCGGTGTCCCGGCTCTGGATGAAAGCAATGCGATCTGCGTTGGCTTCGATGCCATCCGCGATGGCATAGAGATAGCGCGCCCGTTCATGGGGTTTCAGGCTGCGCCAAGCAGGGTCGGCCTGCGCTGCCTTGGCACGGGCAATCGCCCGCAGCCCGTCTTCGCACGACGCACCTTTCAGCACCCGGTTGACCGAGCCGTCGGCCGGGAAGATCGAGGTGATCTCTGCACCGGTGCCGGTTTCCCATTCGCCGCCGACAAACAGCTTGCCGTCCGGCAGGGGGATATCACTTGCATCTTTCATCGCAGAGCTCCTCAGATTGCAGACGGGCCGATCCGGTTGCGGATTTCCCGCAAGACGGAATAGACGGTGGAGACAGAGGTCTTGGCGTTGCCCGCCGACGGCAGATTCTCGATCCGCATGGAATAGCGCGCGAGCGGCGAGCTGACCTCGTATTCATGCATATTGCCGGACGCGGCAGGGTCAGCGACCAGTTCGACCCGGGTGGCTTCGAACCCGGCCCCCGCGAGGGCCAGCGTTGCCGCGACATTGGCATTCTTGGGATAGGCTGTCGCCGCTTCACGGGCGTTGCCGGTGAAGAAGATCGCCCGTTCACCAAGGTGATCAAGATCAAGCGATTCTTCCGCCGGGGTGCCGGTCCAGGCCTTTGGCGGCTTGATGCCGCGATAAGTCACTTCCAGCCCCCCAGCCGCGCCAAGCGCCGACAGCAGGTCGATGCCGCCGACGGCCCCGGCCGGCAGGATCAGCCGGGCATCGCCTTCCCGCGCGGCGGCGCGAAGATCCGCGTGCAGCCGGTCATCCGCCAGCGCGCCGATAGACACCAGGATGGTGTCCACCCCGGACCGCAGCACCTCGGGCAGATGGGCTTTGACCACCGCATGGCCGGCACATTCGATCAGCAGGTCCGGCCGCGCCTCCAGTAGCGCGGGAACGGATGTGACCACCTGCCGGTCCGCGGCCAGCCCGGCGAAGTCGTGCTCAAGCCGCGCTTCGGTATCTTCGGCAAACTCCGGCAGAACCATGACGGTGAGGCTGTCCAGCGGCGCATCCAGCGTGTCGTTCAGCAGCGACAGCAGCGTGGTGGCGATATTGCCGAATCCGATCAGTGCGAGATCCATCAAGTTACTCCTTGTTCCCTGCGGCACCTGCAGGGGGACCGGAAAAGGCTTCGGCGAAGGGGCCGATGGCGCACATGTCGACCTCAATCACCTGCGGACCGCGAGCGGCCAGAGCAGCTTCAAGAGCGGTCCCGAAATCTTCGACGTCGGTGACCTTCCGGTGCGGCATGGCGATCGAGGCGCAAAAGGCTTCGAAATCCGGCACCGCGACCTGGGAGTAGTGACGGCGGCTGTCGTATTGAGCGTCCTGAATGTTCTGGATCACCCCGTAAGCCTGATCATTCATCAGCACGTAGACCAGCGGCGCGCGCTCATCGACGGCGGTGATCATTTCGGCCAGCCCCAGCATAGTGCCGCCATCGCCCAGAATGGTGATTGCTTTCGGTCCGTCAGAGGCAAGCGCCGCGCCGATCCCCATCGACACGCCCTGCCCGATGCCTCCCCCCAGCGCATGCACACCGAGTTTGGGGTCGGAAATCCGCACATAACGGTTGCCGAAGGTGGAGTTCGAGATGGTGACATCGCGCACCCAGGCGTGGCCACCGGTGCTGACCTTTTCCGCCAGCACATCGGCCACCACGCTGTAGGGGCCGAGGATGTCGCGCATCCGGCCTTCGGATTGGGCGCGGGTGCGGGCGATATCGAAGGGCAGCTCCGGATCCGTGTCCAGTTTTTCCGGCAGCAGCTCCAGAAGCCGCGCCAGGGTATCGGCGGCATCGCCATGGGCGAAGACCTCAACCGGGTAGTTGCGCCCGCCCTGGCTGGCTTCGGCGTCGATCTGGATCAGCGGACGCGGCAGCGGCAGCTTGTTGTTGCGGGTCTCATTACCGCGCAGGCGGGAGCCGGCAACGATCATCAGATCGCAGCTATCATAAAGCGCCGCCGCCTCGGGCGTCATGTTGAAGGCCCCGAGCGAGCCGCTCTCCTCTTCCGAAACCACAGCGCGGCCATTGGTGGAGGTCACAATACCAAAGCCCCGGCGCATCAGTTCGGTCGCCTCTTTCCCGGCGCCGCGGGCGCCGCCGCCCAGCCAGATCATCGGCCGTTTGGCGGCTTTGACGCGCTCGGCGATCTCCTCAATGACGCTGTCAGGGGCGCGCGGCTTCTGCACTTCCGGCGCATGCACACGGGTGGCCGGATGCGCGGGCGAGCGCTGAACGTCAACAGGGATCTCAAGGCTCACCGGGCCGGAGGGGGCGGACATCGCCGACGACACCGCCGCAGTCAGCGTGCCAATGGCGCCGCCGGCATCCCACATGCGGTAGACCGCCTTGGAAACCCCGCGCAGCATCTCTGGCTGGCGCGGCACGTCGTGGATGGCGGCACGGTCGCGGTCGGCGAATTCACGGTCCACCTGGGTGGTGATATGCAGTACCGGCGAGCCTGCGGTCAGCGCCTCTGCCTGCGCCCCGGCAGCGTTGCCTGCGGCAGTTCCGGTGGAGGTCATGCAGACCCCCAGGTGCCCGGTCACCCGGGCATAGGCATCGGCCATGTTCATGGCGCCGGCCTCGCCGCGGGCAGGCACAAAGCGGATCCGGTCCTGGCGCGCCACGGCGTCGAGGATCGGCATGTTGTGGATCGAGATCACGCCAAAGATGGTGGTCACCCCGATGTCGGCCAGGTAGCGGGCGATAAAGTCCCCGACGGTTCCCGCGTCTGCAATAGGTTCCATTTTCATCTCTTCTTCCTCAGATTGATCGTGACAGGCCGCCGGAGACTTCCAGCTGCGCACCCGTGATGTAGCTGGCCGCATTCGAGCCCAGGAAGGTGATCGCCGCGGCGGCCTCTTCCGGGTCGCCCAGGCGGCCCAGCGGTATGCCCTTCTTACGGGCCAGGTTGCCGTACCATTCCTCGCGGCTCTGGTTTTGATCCTCGCGTTCGGGAAAACGGCGGGTCCATTGGCCGGAGCCGACCATGCCCAGCAGGATCGAGTTGACCCGCACCTCCGGCGCCAATTCCACCGAGAGCGATTTCAGCAGGTTCTGCACACCGGCCCGGGCCGAGGAGGTGCAGACCATATGCGGCTCGGGCTGCAAGGCGAGCAGCGAATTGACCGCCACCACGGCGCCTTCGGCTTCTTTCAGCATCGGCAGGAAGGCCCTGAGGGGGTGGATCTGGCTGAACAGCTTCAGCTCATATTCCGCACGCCAGTCGTCGTCCGTTGTATCGGCAAAGGTCGAGACCCGCCCCTGGCCCGCATTGTTGACCAGCAGATCGCAGCGGCCGAAGGTCTGCTTCACCTCGGCGGCAAAGGCATTCATCGCTTCTGGATCGAGTACCGACAGCGCACGCGCCAGCACCCGGCCGTCGCCATAATCCCGCTTCAGCACCGACGCGACATCCATCAACCGGCCTTCGGTGCGGGCGCAGAGGGCAACATTTGCGCCTTCCTCCAGGAGCTTGCGCACGGTGGCCAGGCCAATCCCGGAAGAACCGCCGGTCACCACCGCAGTGCGGTTTGCGTATTTCAGATCCATCAGTTCGTTCCCCCGTGTTTGCGGAACTCCGGGAAGCCCGGATCCGGGCGGCCCTGCATCACCGCGCGCTGCGCCGGCGTCGGCGGGCCGGCGGTCATCCACTGGTCCATCTTCTCCGGATCGTCGCGCGGCCAGACCTGGGCTTCGTGGGTGGACTCGTCGATCTGCTGCAGCTCTGAAGTGAATTCGATCACAAAGCCCGAGGGCGAGACGAAATAGGCAAAGGGGTTGTTGCCCGGCCCGTGGCGGCCCGGGCCCCAGGTTGGCAGATGGCCCTTCTGCTTCATCCGGCCAATGCCGCGCATGAATTCGTCGATCGAAGGCATCTCGAAGGCGACGTGGTTTACCGAAGCGTAGTTGCCGCGCACCAGCGCAATCGAATGATGGTCCGAATTGCAGCGCAGGAACACCATCTGGTCGGCGGAGTAATCCGATACCCGGAAGCCCAGAACCTCCTGATACCAGGCCTCGCGGGATTCGAGGTCGGGGGTGTTCAGCACCACATGGCTGACCTTGCGGGGCTTGGCCCATTCCGGCGCCTCGTCAAGTTCCAGCGCATCGCAGCGGAACCGCAGGCGGCGGTTGTCGGGGTCGAGAACCTCGAAGCCGTAGCCGCCCGCATAGTCGCTGAATTCACCCAAGGGGCGCACGACATCGGCGCCCTTGGCGGTAACCTGATCGTGCAGCGCCTGCATCGAGGCGCGGTCCGGCATGGAAAAATGCACATATTCGATGCCAAAGACCGGCCCCTCTTTCAGACCATAAAGAAAGGCCTCATTGCCGGTGCCGCGCAGATAGGCGGCGCCATCTTCCTTATGCGCAAGGTTCAGGCCCCACATGTCTTCGTAGAAGGGCAGCGTGGCCGTCAGGCCCGGGCCGCGCATAACGATGCCGCGCAAACTGCCGACTCGTACTATTTCCGTCATTTCACAACCTCCTTGTTCCCGCTCGCGCGGCCGGGTTCAGCAAGGGCCACCAAAGCAGCGGCAAAGCCCGCGGGGTCCTGCTGGTAAAGCGCATGCCCCGCATCGGGCAGCACGGTGTAGGTTCCACGCCAATCCGGCCGCAGCGCGGCATGGACGCGTCTTGCCCCTTCGGGCGGTGTCACGGCGTCACAGGCGCCAACGATGACATCCACTGGAACGGCGATCCGCCGGGCATCATCCAGCAACCGGCCGGAGGCGAGCATCCGCGCCGCCTGGCCGTAGCCGGGCATGCGGACTTGCGCCATATTGCGCTGCACCGCCGCAACCAGTTCCGGGCTGGCTTCGGGCTGATGCACCAGCCGGGCCGCCCGGGCAGCGGCAAAGGCTTCCGGCCCCAGAGCCTCCAGATCGCTGATCCGGGTCCGGGCCGCCGGGCTGGGCGGGCCGCCGCGGGCCATGCCATGCCCCAGCGCGGGCGAGGCCAGCAGCAGCCGGGACACCCGGTCCCGGAAGCTCGCCGCAAAGGCACCCGCGGTGAGCGCGCCCAGCGAATGGCCCGCCAGCATCACCTGATCAAGACCGAGGCGGTCCATGAAATCCAGCAGCGCCTGGGCGTAGTCGAAGGCCACCGGCCAGTCGCCCTGAAGCGGCACTGACTGTCCGTAGCCCGGCGCATTCCAGGCAATCACCCGCCAGTCCTGCGGCAGATGCGGGATCAGCGGTGCAAAAGAATGGGCGTTCGACCCGATCCCGTGCAGCAGCAGCAGGCAGGGCCCGGTGCCCGCACGTTCGGCATATTCGATGCCGCCGGACTGATATGTTGCGATCCGGTCCATCACGCGAACACAAAACCGTTGTTCACCGGCAGCACCTGCCCGGTGAGGGTCAGCGCCCCGCTGCTCAGCAGGAACGCCACCACACTTGTCACCTGCTCCGGCGCTTGCCGGCCGGGTACGGCGCTGCGGCCGGCATAAAGGTCATGCCGCTCCACCGGGACATATTCCGTCGACTCGGTGGTCAGGATACCGGGCGCCACGGCGGTCACGCCGATGTGACAGGGTCCCAGTTCCCGTGCCAGCGAGCGGGTCATCGAGATCACCGCGCCCTTGGAGGCGACGTAGGACATCAGATTCGGCGCGCCCCAAATCGCCGTGTCGGAGGCGAGGTTCACGATCCGTCCGGAGCCGGAGGTTTTGAGCAGTGGCGTCATCGCTCTGATCATCAGCCAGGTCCCGCGCACATTGACGCGCTGCACCAGATCCCAGCTATCAATGGCGATCTCGTCAAAGGGGATGCCGCCGATGCCGGTGGCAATCGCGCCGTTGTTGACCAGCCCGTGCAGGACGCCGCCGGTCAGCTCCGCCGCAGCTTTGCCCATGGCTTCGATTGATGCCGGCTCTGCGAGATCGACCGGCAGGAACTCCGCACCGAGGGTCTCTGCGGTCGCCCGGCCTTCCTCTTCGAGGATATCGGCGAGGATCAGCCGGGCACCCTGTTCCGCCAAAGTTTTGGCAATCTCGGCGCCAAGACCGCGTGCGGCGCCGGTCACGATGATGTTGCGTCCGTCCAGCATCAGCTTTCCGCCTTCGGAAGATAATGCAGCACGCGGTCTTCAATCCGTACCAGTACGGTGTAGAGCAGGAAGCCGATCACCGTCAGCAGCACGATGGCGATGAAAACCATCGCGGCATTGGCCTGGCCGCCGCCATAGGAGATCAGAAAGCCGAGCCCGGTATTGCCGCCGACCAATTCGCCGACGGTGACGCCGATCACCGCAAGGGTCGAAGCAATACGCAGCCCGGCCATCAGGTTCGGCAGGGTTGAAGGCATCTCGACTTTCAGGAAGATTCCAAAGCGCGAAAGGCTATAGGCGCGGGCCAGGTTCACCAGATCGCGGTCGACGGTGCGCATCGCCTGCAGCACGTTGACCAGCACCGGGAAGAACACGATCAGCACCGTCACCAGCAGCTTGGGGATGGAGTTGTAGCCGAACCACATGATGAACAGCGGCGCGAAGGCGACCTTGGGCGCGATCTGCAGCGCCAGGATGTAGGGCGACAGCACTTTTTCCCAGAAGGCCGACATGCCAAGAAGATAGCCCATCACCGCACCCAGCGCGCTGCCCACGGCAAAACCAAGAACGGTGTAGAGTGCGGTCGACAGCGTATGGTTCAGCAGCCCTTCCTGTGCCCACATGCGTTTGGCTTCAACCAGGCAGTCGGACAGGGTCGGAATAATGAATTTCGGAACATCCAGCGCCGGCGGCAGGAACTCCCATGCCAGCAGCACCAGGGTCAGGATGCCCAAGCTGGTGATTGTGACTGGGTTCAGGGCGCGCATCGGCGAGATCCTCGGTTCGGCGGGGCATGCGGGGGGGGTGCCCCCCTCGCGGGTTTGCGTTGTATCGGTCATTTCACAAAGTCATTGGTGTAGAGGTCTTCGACCGGCACCGAAGAGCGCACGAGGCCGTTATCGACATAGAAGGATTGGACCTTTTCGATCCGAACAGGGTCAAAGGTGCCAAGCGGCTGATCCGGTGCTTCCGGGTAGACCAGCTCGGCATAAGAGCGCAGGATGCCTTCGATCATCGCTTCCTTGCCCGTATGCTGCGGCACTGCGGCGGTGAATTCGGCGGCAGCGGCTTTCGGGTCGGTTTGGATATCCTTTACCGCCCGCAGCACCGCATTGATAAAGCCTTGCACCATCTCGGGCCGCTCTGCGATCACTGTATCCGAGGCGATAATGGCCTGCGCCATCGCCGGGAACACAGAGTCCACCGGCATCTGGCCCATCTCGACGCCGGCGCCTTCGATGGCCGCGATCCATTCCGGCACGCCGGACATGGCATCAAGCTTGCCTGCGATCGACAGCTGGATAATGCCGCCCGGGCCGACCGCCTGGATGTCGGCATCCGCCTTGGTCAGGCCGGCTGACGCCAGCACGCCAAGGAGGTTGTAATAGGTGGTGTCCTGAAAGGAGAGCACGCCGATCGACTTGCCCTTCAAGTCCGCAGCGCCGGCAATGCCGCTTTCGCTGCGCCAGGCGATCTGGGTCAGCCCGCGGCCGCCCAGCAGCGCGACGCCGCGCACGTCAAGCCCGTTGGCGCGCACCACAATCGGAGTGTCGCCAATGCCGCCGCCGAGGTCAGCGTTGCCGACCGCAACCTGGGTCGCCACATCAGCACCGCCCTTGCCGACGCGGAAGGTAACGTCAAGACCGGCGTCCTCGAAATAGCCCTTGGCCTTGGCCAGCTGGAACGGCGCAAAGGCGGGCAGGAAATCTGGTGCCGGAAACAGGTAGGTCACCTGTTCACCGGCATGGGCAACTCCCCCGGTCACGGCAATCACGGCTGCGGCAAGAACGTTTGCAAGTTTGCGTTTCATGTCTTTCCCCTGTGGTTCTGCCGCTTCAAGCGGCCTGGTTTTCGAGTTTCAGATGCTTGAAGATCTGCGCGGCATAATCCGCGACCTCGGGCAACACCCGGCGTTTGAGCGGCGACTCGCGGTGCGGCAGGTCGACTTTGAGTTCGGCAACGATGGTCCCCGGGCGCTCTGAGAGCACCAGAATGCGGTCCGACATCAGCACCGCCTCCGCCAAGTCGTGGGTTATCAGCAGCGTGGTCTTGGCGGTTTCCTTGATGGTGGCGGCAAAATTGTCCTGGATGATCAGCTTGGTCTGCGCGTCCAGCGCCGAGAACGGTTCGTCCAGCAGGATGATTTCCGGATCAATGGCCAATGTGCGCGCAAGCGCCGCCCGCTGCCGCATGCCGCCGGAGAGCTGGTAAGGGTACTGTTCGCCAAAGCCTTCGAGCTGACAGTGTTTCAGCTCCTGCAGCGCCCGTTCACGCCGCGCGGCCTTGGCAACGCCGCGGGCCTCCAACCCGAATTCGATGTTGGACAGGATCGTCCGCCAGGGCAGCAGCAGGTCCTTCTGCAGCATGAAGCCCACTTCGGCGTTGGGGCCGGTCACTGGGCGGTTGCTGACCAGAACTTCACCGCTGGTCGGCTGATACAGGCCCGCGGTCATGCTGAGCAATGTTGACTTGCCGCAGCCCGAGGGGCCGACAACCGAGACGAATTCACCTTCTTCAACCCGGAAATTCAGGTCGCGGATTGCAGTCAGGGTGCCTGTCGGTGTGGCGAACTGCTTAGTGACGGATCGGAATTCAAGCGTCATGTCAGACCTCCAGGCCGCAGCCGGCCGTGTGGCGATGCCCGTGTTCAATGATGTTCATTTCCGTCTCCCATCGCTAGCATATTGTTCAATATAGAACAAACTGTTCATAATTCAGCCTGCCGAAACTCCTCCGATCTGTCAACATTTTTTGAATCTGGCTTAGCGGAGCTCCCGGGGAGCTCGTTAAAAGACAGCCCACTTGACAGGCCGCAACCCCCTCGCCAAAGTCACTATTTGAACACTATGTTATATTGTGAACAATCGGGAGTGCAGATAATGGCATTGAAAGTTGCAGTAGCCGGGGGCGGAGTTGGCGGCATGGCCGTGGCGATCGCCCTGCAGAATCAGGGGCACGCGGTCACCATTTTTGAGCAAGCGCGGGCCTACGGAAGAATCGGCGCCGACGTGAATCTCACCCCCAATGCGGTCCATGCGCTGGACCATCTGGGGCTGGGCGGCGCATTGCGGCGCACCGCGGCGCGGCCGGAATTCCGCATCTCCCGTATGTGGGACAGCGGTGACGTGACCTCAAAACTGCCGATGAGCGCCGCCGCTGAAAAGAAATACGGCGCCCCGCAGCTGACCATTCACCGTGCTGATCTGCTCGATGCCCTGCAGGCGGCGCTGAAACCGGACACGCTTCGCTTTGGCGCCCGCGTGAGCGGAGTGCGACAGGATGAAACCGGGGCAACGCTGCAGTTCGAAGACGGCAGCGACTTTAGCGCCGATCTGGTGATCGGTGCGGATGGGATACACTCAGCGGTGCGCCATGCGCTTTACGGTGCCGATGCGACAAAGTTCACCGGCCTTGTCTCCTATCGCGGCACCTTTGCGCGTGACGCCGCTCCGGATCTGCCGAACCTCGACAGCTTTACCAAATGGTGGGGCCCGGTGCCGGAGCTTCAGATCGTCACCTTCCCGCTCAATCAGGGCAGGGAGATCTTTGTCTTTGCCACCACCGGCCAGAAAGACTGGACAGAAGAAGGCTGGACCTTGCCGGGAGATATTGAAGAATTGCGCGCAATCTACAAGGATTTCCATCCGGAGGCCCGTGCCCTGCTCAGCGCCTGCACCGGGGTGACCCGCTCTGCCCTGCATGTGCGCGAGCCGATGGCGCGCTGGTCCGAAGGCCGCGTGGTGCTGCTGGGCGATGCCGCACACCCGATGGTCCCCTTTATGGCGCAGGGGGCCTGCATGGCATCGGAAGATGCGATCGTTCTGGCCCGTGCCGTCGAAGGGGTCGGCTTTGACGCATTGCCCGAAGCGCTCGAGCGCTATGCGCAAGCCCGCATTCCCCGCACCACCCGCGTTCAGAAAGGGTCGCTTGCCAACGACTGGCTCAAGAAAGGCGGCAATGCGGATTGGGTCTATGGCTATGACGCCTGGCGCGGGCTGGAGGCGCAGGCCGCCTGAGGCCCGCAGTGGCGGCAAAGAAGCTCCGGTTCCGGCCGGAGCTTTTTACATCTGCCTCTTCGCCTCCTGCCAGCCCAGCAAACCCGACAGCCGTGCTGCGGCTTCTGTGACCTGCGCTTCAATCCCGGAAAGCTGATCCGGGCCGGGCCGTTCCGAAAACGTCCGGGTCAGGTTGACCGCAGCGGCAACATCTCCGGTCATGTCACGCACCGGTGCCGCGATCGAGGCCATCCCGGCTTCAAACTCTCCGACCTGCACAATTGCCTTGGCCCCCAGATCCCCGTTCCACTGGGCAAGCAGGGCGGCCTGGCTGCGCGGGCTGCGCCCCGGCGCCCGGCTGAAATCCTCGTCCCGGTAAAGCGAGATGACCTCGCTCTCCCGTAGCCCCGCGAGCAGCACCCGCCCCATGGTGGTGGCCGATGCAGGCAGGCGGCTTCCCACATGGACGATACTGTCGAGGCCGCTGAGCGCCGGCACCCGCAGCATGTACAGGACCGCGCGCCCGTCCCGCACCCCGAGATGCGCCGACCAGCCGCTCTGGTCGCGCAGGGTCTCAAGAACGGGTAATGCGATCTCGACCAATTCGCGCGTCGCCAGATAGCCATACCCCAATCGCAGCACCGCCGGTCCGAGGGAGTAGCGCTGGCTGTTCCGGTCCTGCAGCAGGAATCCCAGGCTGGCAAGCGTATAGACCGGGCGAAAGGCCGCCGACCGGCTGATCCCCAGAATCCCGGCAATTTCCGACAGCGACAGTTCCGGCCGTTCCGGTGTGAAGGCCTGCAGGACATCCAAACCTCGAATCAAGCCGGACACCAGATAGCGGTCCTCGGACATGGTGAACCTCTCATTCGTTTTATATGTAAAACCATGTGTGCCATGCAAAACGCGATTTGGCTAGACTGCTGCCATCTTTCCCGGACCTGTGAGGACAATATGAACATGCAATCCACTCCCGCCTCTGCCCTGGCAAAAGAGCTGAAAGCGCATACCGGGCGCTTTACCGACAAGAAATTCGACTGGGATGCCTTTCCGTCCAATCGCGGTTTTCCCGAACTGGAACGCGCCCAGATGCGCTACATCGGATCTGGCGGCTCGCCCAAGGAGGGAGACACAACAACCCTGAAGCCGGATAATTTCACCGTCTCCCTTATCTATAAGGAGCCGGGAAAATACGCCGCCTGCCACAGCCACGAGATTGAGGAAAGCTTCCTCATCATCAATGGGGCGCTGGTTGTCGGCTGGGAAAAGGACGGTGAAGTCGTCGAAGTGAACCTCGGCCCTAAGGATATGATCCTGAACGCCCGCGAAATCGGCCATGGTTTCCGCGTCGACGGTGTGGAGCCGGTGCTGATGTCGATTTCCGTCGACGTCGGCAAGCCGCTGCCGCCAGTCTACCACTACCACCCGAAGGAACACGCCCCGGAACTCGCTCGCAGCTTTGGTGCGGAACCGGGCAAGACTCTGCCCTTTGACCCGGAAGGCGATCACCCGCTTCAGCAACTCATGTCGCAATACGTGGTGCGTCATGCCGATCTGCCCACAATCTGGGAAGACGCAGGCTTCACCCGCAAGGTCTATGTCGGCGAAGGCGGCATTGATTACGACACCTGCCGTAAGGAAATGTGGGGCGTTCCTGCCGGTGTTGCAGTGAAACCCTACACCCGCGCCGTCGAAGATGCTTTCCTTGTCCTTGAAGGGTCGCTGACCGTGGGCTGGGAACAGGACGGCGAACAGGTCGAAGTCGAACTGGGGCCGCGGGATCTGGTTAAAACCCCGGCTGGCCGCGCCCACTGGTTCCGCAACAACTCCGCCGCGCCCGCTGCCGTCTGGCACGTGATTGGCACCGCAGCAGATGATGGCGTCAGCTACGAAAAGGCCTGATCCTTCAAGATACCTCCCTGAAACTGGCCCTCCCGCACGGGGGGGCTTTTTTTGCGCCAGGCGCTGCGCTCACATCTGGTCTGAGGCCCAGCCGCGATAGCCAAGCGCCTCGGAAATCTCCTGCGCAACAGCCTTGAGCGCGGTTTCAATGCGCAGCAGATTGCCGCTGTCCAGGGCAAAGTCGCTGGCGTGACCCGTAACGTTCACCGCCCCGGCCGGCGAGCCGAGGTGATCATAGACGATCACTGCGGCCGAGCCGATCCCCGGCTCGAAATTCGCCTGGCTCCAGGCAATGCCCTGCATCCGGTCCTGATCCAGCTGTTGCTCCAGCTCCTGAAGGCTGGTCCGGGTCTTTTCGGTAAAGGAGTCGAGGGTTGCCCCTTTGTAGAGCTGCCGCAGCATCACCTGAGGCAGCTGTGACAGCAGCATCCGGCCGATGGTCGTGGCATGGGCCGGCAGCCGGGTCCCTTCACGCACGTTGCTGGCGAGGTGAGAGTTCGGCGTTTCACGAAGCAGATAAACAATCTCGCGGCCATCCAGCACGCCAAGATGCGAGGAGAGGTTCAGCTCCGCCACCAGCTTTCGCAGATAGGGGCGCGCCACCTGCACGATCGACCGTTCATTCAGCGCTTCGGAGGCCAGCGCGATCAGGCCGGTGCCCAGCCTGTAGCCATTGCCCTCACCCGCCGACTCGATCATGCCCTCTGCTTCAAGCGTTGCCAGCAGCCGGATCAAAGTTGTACGGTTTATCCCCAGCGCCTTGGACGTCTTGCTGATGTTGCGGCAGCGGTTTCCGGCAGCGATATGACGCAGCAGAGCAAAGGCCCGAATGACCGGCGGCACCGAATAATCCGGTCTCTTCTCCACGCTCACCTCTTCTGCCATGCGCCCTCCAAATTTGAACACTCCTATCGTATTTGAACAAATACCCTTAGTTTGACCCGGGGCAAAGGACAATTAGGGAGCGGCAATCCTGTGAACTGTAGGTTTCTGCTTCGTTGCACAAATTTCGAGAAGGATTCACTGTGTGCATCCAGCGGGATAGCTGGTGTGCACGCGCAGTTGGGCCCTTATGAAATTTGTGCAGCAAGAGCCACTCAAAGCCACATCCAGCGGCAATGAAAAATCTAATGTAAAGTGTGGGTGGCGGAGACGAAGTCTGTATTACGTATTAAAAACATGGACACACAAAGACAGAAGTGGACGAATAAAAATATTTATTACAAAGGCTTAAGCGGACTAACTTTACATTGAAGTCTTTAACGGGCTGCTGAAATAGTTCCGCCTCGACAGCGGTTTGAGAACATGATTCACCTTCGGCAGGGTAACGGCGGGGGTGATGATGCGTGGGACGGACGAGACGAGCGGGTCGCTGTTCAGCTACGTGGATCTGGAAGAGCTCATCCCGCCGAGACACCCGCTGCGCAAAATCAGACAAGTGGTCAATGACGCGCTCGCCAGTCTCGATGCTGAATTCGAGGCGCTCTACACCGATTTCGGCCGCCCTTCGATCCCGCCGGAGCGGCTGATCCGGGCGAGCTTGCTCCAGATCCTGTTTTCGATCCGATCCGAGCGGCAGCTCATGGAGCAGATGAACTAGAACCTGATGTTCCGCTGGTTTGTCGGCCTCGGGATCGATTATCAGGTATGGGTTCCGACCGTGTTCACGAAGAACCGCGACCGGCTGCTGACGACCGAGATGTCGCGCAAGGTGATGGCGGCGATCCTCGCCCACCGCGAGGTCGCGCCGCTGCTGTCGGACGAGCATTTCTCGGTGGATGGCACCTTAGTGAAGGCCTGGGCGTCGATGAAGAGTTTCCAGCCGAAGGCAGAGGCCAGTCCGCCTGACGATGATGGGCCGGGTGATCCGCCCGCCCCGGACACCACGCCCGAAACCGAGCCTTCCGATAGCCCCGCCGAGACCGATCCGATGCCCCGCAATTCCCACCGCCGCCGCAATGCCGAGGTCGACTTCAAGGGCGAGAAGCGCTCCAACGCCACCCACGTATCGACCACCGATCCGGACGCACGGCTCTACAAGAAATCCCCCGGCACCGGGGCCATGTTGTGCTTCATCGGGCATGCGCTGATGGAGAACCGCTCGGGCCTGGTCGTACAGGGCGACCTGACCCAGGCCGACGGTCCTGCCGAACCCAAGGGCGCCCTGGACATGATCCATCGCCATTCCCCTGGATCAACCCGGCAACTGACGCTGGGCGCCGACAAGGGCTATGACGCCTCCGGGTTCGTTTCCGACCTGCGCCAAGCCTGCGTCACGCCCCATGTCGCAGAAATCGAGATACTCCGCGATCGATGGCCGAACCACCCGGCATGAAGGCTACGCCCTGTCACAGAAGCACCGCAAGAGGATCGAGGAACCGTTTGGCTGGGCCAAGACAGTCGGAGGCATGGCCCAAACCCTGTATCGCGGTGTCGAGCGTGTCCGTTCGCGGTTCATCCTGACTATGGCGGCGAACAACCTTGCAAGACTGCCCCGGTTGCTGGCCGCGTGACGCGGGAGAATGGCACCTGGCGCGAACGTCGAGCGAGCCGAAAGGACATGGTGATCACACGAACTAGCCCTGATGGCAGGACAGCGTTCCGGCTCAGAGACTATTTCAGCGACCTGTTAGGGTATAGCTCGCTTCGAGCCCACAGCCGCCATCTGACGCCTGGCGGCCCCTCGCATGCGCAGCGGAGCACGAACGGCGCTTTGCGGCCATTCAATACACGTCCACGAACGATAGCGGTGCGGGACAAAGTTGCTGTTCGTTCGAAACACACAGCTTACAGCTTTGTCGTTCCAAGGTGCTTGCGGTACTCATAGGCAATGGTTTCTAGGTTACCTATAACTTCACCCAAAGATCGCAGCATGGTTCTGCGCAAAGCTTCGTCAGGTATGCTTCTAAGTAGCTCCTCCAAATCACTAATTGGCGGCGAGAAGGCCTCTCTTCCTTCCTCAACTTTCGCATACAATTGGTGTTCTTCCATCTTCGAACCTCGTCTGGAAGCCACTAGATCGGCAGCTATATGATCTAAATAACATGCAGTGGAGCCGCGCGAAATATGCCCGCTCGATCTTGCCGTCCGCTGCGGCGAGCCTGGGCGGGCGGAGAGAGCCGAGGCTGTGTGAAAACTCCAGATGCTGTATGCTTTTCGGCAAAGACCGGAGCGGCGAACGGCGGCTCCGTCCCGCAACCTGATGGAGTGGATGCCCCTCCCGACGGCATCGTGATGTGCCATGCTGGTGCTGTCTTGACAGACCAGAAACAGAGGAGGCGGCAATGGAAATGGTTGCAATCATCGGAGTAGACTTGGCAAAGCG
>NZ_JAXMOX010000078.1:0-19309 GCF_034669605.1 Leisingera sp. | reverse complement strand
GCCCGGCGGTGAACTACTACCTGCTGGCCGACTGGCCGCTGGAATACCGCGACGATCCGCAAAGCCGCTTCGTGAATGAGCGCAAGCACGCCAACATCCAGAAGGACGGCAGCTTTTCGGTGGTGCCGCGCATGTGGGGCGGCATCACCACCCCGGATGAACTGCGCGCCATCGCCGATGCCGCCGACAAATTCGGCGTGCCCACGGTCAAGGTCACCGGCGGCCAGCGCATCGACCTGCTGGGCGTCAAAGGCGAGGATCTGCCCGGCATCTGGGCTGATCTGAACGGGGCCGGGCTGGTTTCCGGCCATGCCTATTCCAAAGGGTTGCGCACGGTGAAAACTTGCGTCGGCACCGACCATTGCCGGTTCGGGACGCAGGACAGCACCGGGCTGGGCATCAAGCTCGAAAAACACCTCTGGGGCTCCTGGACGCCGCACAAGCTGAAGCTTGCGGTCTCCGGCTGCCCGCGCAACTGCGCCGAGGCGACCTGCAAGGATATCGGCGTGGTCTGTGTCGACAGCGGCTACGAGATCCACGTCGGCGGAGCTGCAGGCATGGAGATCAAGGGCACCGAGCTGTTGTGCAAGGTGGCGACGGAGGACGAGGCGATGGAGGTGATTTCGGCCATGACCCAGATCTATCGCGAAAACGCCAAGTATCTGGACCGGATATACAAATGGCTGGCCAAAGTGGGGCTCGACTGGGTCAAGGCGCAGATCGTGGACGATCTGGAAAACCGCAGGGCGCTGGCTGCCCGGTTCGGACTTTCGCAATCGATCTACCGCAAGGACCCCTGGGCCGAACACGCGCGGGACAGAGCCACACGGGTGCAATACGCGCCGCTTGCCAATCTCACACTGGAGGCCGCCGAGTGAGCTGGATCGACATTGGCCGCATCGAAGACATCCCGCTGCATGGCGCGCGGGTCGTAAAAACGCCCGTTGGCTGCGTCGGCCTGTTCCGTACTGGACCTGCGGAGGTCTTTGCCGCCTCCGATCGCTGCCCGCACAAAGGGGGGCCGCTGTCCGAAGGCATCGTGCATGGGCGAAGTGTGACTTGCCCATTGCACAACTGGGTGTTCGATCTGAACACCGGCGAGGCGCAGGGCACCGACGCAGGCCGGATCGAGACCTTTCCGCTGCGCATCGAGGCGGGCCGGCTACTGATCGACGGCGCAGCCGTCGGCAGGCGGAGCGCAGCCTGATGGCGGGCGGCAATTCGGCGGAGGTGCGGTCCACCTGCCCCTATTGCGGCACCGGCTGCGGCGTGCTTCTGCGCCCGGACGGTGCGGGCGGGCTGACGGTGCGCGGCGATCCGGAGCACCCGGCCAATCGCGGGCGTCTCTGCTCCAAGGGGCTGGCACTGGGGGAGACCCTGGGGCTGGAGGGCCGGCTGTTGACGCCGCAAGTTAACGGGCGGGACACTGATTGGGACAGCGCGCTGGACCTGGTTGCCACGAAGTTCCGTCAGGCGTTGGCGAAGCACGGGCCGGACAGTGTTGGATTCTACCTCTCTGGTCAGATGCTGACCGAGGATTATTACGTCGCCAACAAGCTGATGAAGGGCTTTCTTGGCTCCGCCAATATCGACACCAACTCGCGGCTGTGCATGGCCTCCGCCGTTGCGGGGCACAAACGCGCCTTCGGAACCGACACCGTGCCAGGCAGCTATGAGGATCTGGAGGAGGCGGATCTGATCGTGCTGGTCGGTTCCAACCTCGCCTGGTGCCACCCGGTGCTGCACCAGCGCATTCTGGCCGCCCGCGAAAGCCGCGGCACCAAGCTGGTGGTGATAGACCCGCGCCGCACGGCGAGCTGTGATCAGGCCGATATGCATCTGAAGCTGCGCGCGGGCAGCGATGTGGCGTTGTTCAACCGCCTGCTGGCCGCGCTTCATGATGGCGGCGCGCTGGACACGGACTACCTGAGCAACGTGCATGGGCTCGGTGAGGCGCTGGAAACCGCCTTTGCCTCCGATGCCGCAGTGACAGGGCTGTCTGACAGCGAAATCGAAGCATTCTGCAGCCTCTGGATGCGCACCGAAAAAGTGGTGACCATCTTCAGCCAGGGCGTGAACCAGTCCACGTCCGGGACAGACAAGGTGAATGCGATACTGAACTGCCATCTGGCCACCGGCCGGATCGGCAAGCCCGGCTGCGGACCGTTCTCGGTGACCGGCCAGCCCAACGCCATGGGCGGGCGCGAAGTGGGCGGGCTGGCCAATATGCTGGCCTGCCACATGGATCTGGAAAATAAAAACCACCGCGCGGCGGTGCAGGAGTTCTGGGGCGCTCCCGCGATGCCGGAGCGGCCGGGCCTGAAGGCAGTCGACCTGTTCCGCGCCGCGGGTGACGGGCGGCTGAAGGCGCTCTGGATCATCCACACCAACCCGGCCGTCACCATGCCGGAGGCCGATGCCGTCTCCGCCGCCATCAAAGCCTGCGATTTCACCGTGGTCAGCGACATCACCGCCGCAACCGACACCGCCCGGCTGGCGGATGTGCTGCTGCCCGCTGCTGGATGGGCCGAAAAAGACGGCACCGTTACCAACTCCGACCGTACAATCAGCCGGCAACGTGCCGTTCTGCCGCCGCCCGGCCAGGCCCGCGCCGACTGGGATATTCTGGCAGATGCAGGCAGGCGCATGGGCTGGGGCGAGGCGTTCGGCTATCAGACACCTGCAGAAATCTTCCGCGAGCACGCAGCGCTGTCCGGCCTTTCCGGCAGCTTCGGGCTTGACTTCGACATCTCCGGCCTCGCTTCGATTTCCGGCCAGGACTACGACAATCTGCCCCCGCAGCGCTGGCCGGTCACCCGCAGCCGCCAGGGCGGCCGTTTCTTTGCAGACGGGCAGTTTTTTCACCCGGACGGCAAGGCCCGCATGCTGCCGGTCCGCTGCTGCCCTCCGGCGGCCGCGCAAGGCCGCCGATACCCGTTCCGTCTGAACACCGGCCGCATCCGGGACCAGTGGCACACGATGACCCGCACCGCGCTGGCACCGCGCCTGTCGGGGCACTTGGCAGAACCCTTTGCCGACATCCATCCTCAGGACGCCCGGGCGCTTGGGGTGAAACCTGCGGATCTGCTGCGCCTCAGCAGCCCGCACGGGCAGGCCATCCTGCGCGCCCGGATCACGACAGATGTACAGCCCGGCGACCTGTTCGTGCCGATCCACTGGACCGGCGAAACCGCCCCCTCCGCGCGCATTGACAGACTTGTCGCCGCCGCCGTTGATCCGGTTTCGGGACAGCCTGAAAGCAAGGCCGCAGTTGTTGCGGCGGACCGCTGGCAGCCGGCGTGGTACGGGTTTGCAGTCTCGAGCCTTCCGATGACGCCGCTGGCGGACTACTGGGCCATGGCACGCACCAAAGCCGGATACCGAGCAGAACTCGCCGGGCTGGTCCCCCTTGCGGAACCGGAGGCCGCCGCGCGGGACCTGTTCGCCCTTCCGGAGGCCGAGGTGCAAGTAGTGACAGACAGGTGTAAGGGCATTGCCCGGCTGGCCCTGATTCAGGATGGCAAGGTCATGGCCGCACTGTTCACCGGGCCGGAACCGGTGGCGGTCAGCCGGGACTACCTGGCCGGCCTGCCGGGAACCGGTGCGGCAGGCGTGCTGACCGGCCGTCCCGCAGCGGACCAGCCCGACCCAGGCCCGGTGGTCTGTGCCTGCTTCAGCGTCGGGGCCAACACCATTCTGCACGCCATTGGAAACGGCGGGCTGATGAGCGTTGCAGAGGTCGGCGCCGCCTTGCAGGCGGGCACGAACTGCGGCTCCTGCCGCCCTGACATTGCTGACTTGCTGGCACGGCGTCCGGTCCGGGAGGCCGCAGATTGGGACGGTTCGGAATGACAGATTCTCCGGCAAATCAAACCGCACCGGTTTCGTTTGCCCAGGCCTGCGCAGGCCCCGGCGCACGCGACCTGCTGACGTTGTGCGCGATGTAACGGCTGCAGCAGGCCGGCACGGTTTTCTACGACCGGCTGGTTGATGAGGAGGTTCTGCAACTGGCTCCGACTGCGCGGCCGGAATTGAAACGGAAACCGTACCCGGCGTCATCACCGCAAGAAGCGGCGCCGGAGACCCTCTGCCCGACTGTGCCCGGTATGCAAAGCCGGGAACCACAATTGTCTTTTACCTATCGGTGGGACAGGCACCCCGGGTCCGCGGCGGGCTGCTGCGCCTGGCAACAAGGTCATGTCGGCAAAGGCCGCAGCCAGACCTGGATTGAAGTGATGCCGACGACAGTCAGAATGCTCTCGGCTGTCATAGTCCAGCGGGTTGCGGTTCTGCGGATGTTCTTGAGTTTGCAGAAGCATTGTTCGACCTGCTTTCGGATCAGATGCAGCTGGAAGTGCTTCAATTCCCCCGGTGCCGCTGTCTCCGGTGAGCGCCCCTGTCAGGAGGCAAACCGCTTGCATCCGCGCAAGTGGCCAGTCTGCGACGCCGGTCCGAGATCGCGTGCCGGCATATCCGCGATCATGCGCGCGCGAAGGGGGGCGCCGGTGCAGGGTGCTGAATGGTCAATAGCGCAGCCATGCCGGCCGCCGCAGCGGTCAGGGATTCGGTAACGGCTTTCATTTGGGGGCCTTCCTATGGATGGAACAGCCCGTGCCTCCTCGCACGGGCCTTGGATCCGTTCAGAGGTCTGCGGGCAGCAGCCCCTCAGGCAAATTCTGATAGCAAACCGGACGCAGGAAGCGGCGGATCGACAAGGTCCCCACTGATGTGGCTCCGAAATTTGTCGATGCGGGATACGGCCCGCCGTGGACCATGGTATCGCTCACTTCGACGCCAGTGGGGAAGCCATTCGCCAAAACCCGGCCCGCCTTGCGCTCCAGGATCGGCATCAGCGTCCGGGCGTCCGGGGTATCGGCATCTTCCATATGCACCGTGCAGGTCAGCTGGCCTTTCAGGCTCTGCGCGATGGCGCGCATGTCTTCGACGCCTTCTGCCACAACAATGATGCCCATAGGCCCGAACACTTCTTCGGCCAGCACTTCGTTTTGCATCCAGTTCTTAGCGGTCGTCTGATACAGGTATGGAGTCGCTTCACGCTGGCCGCACATCGAAGTCAGCAGTTCTTGGACACCTTCCGTTTCGGCGATCCGCCGCTGACCGTTGCGGTAAGCTTCGGCTATGCCATCGGTCAGCATTGTCTGTGCCCCGGTCTCGCCAAGAGCCAGCCGGGTCGCAGCGGCGAATTTTTCTGCCTGCTCTCCCGAATTGACAACGGCAACACCGGGATTTGTGCAGAACTGGCCCGCCCCCATGCTGAGCGAAGCCGCCCAGCCCTTGCCGATCTCTTCGCCACGGGCGACCAGCGCCCCGTCCAAAATGAACATCGGGTTGACAGAGCCGAGTTCGCCGAAGAACGGAATTGGTTCGGGACGCGCAGCGCACAGATCGAACAGCGCGCGGCCACCGGCCAGCGAACCGGTGAACCCGACCGCCTTGATCAGCGGATGCTGGACCAGCGCCGCACCCACGTGGCGGTTGCCGCCCTGAATCAAACTGAACACGCCGGGATGCACGCCGCATTTCGTTGCCGCCGCATGAACTGCCTCGGCGACGATCTCTCCGGTTCCCGGATGTGCGGAATGGCCTTTGACAACCACGGGGCAGCCGGCAGCCAGTGCCGCGGCGGTATCGCCCCCGGCAGTGGAAAAAGCCAGCGGGAAGTTGGAGGCGCCAAACACCGCAACCGGACCGATAGGGCGCTGCACCATCTTCATGTCCGGGCGCGGCATCGGCTGGCGCTCCGGCAGCGCCTCGTCATGACGGCGGTCCAGGTAGTCGCCTTTCAGAATATGGGCGGCAAACAGGCGCAACTGGCCAGTTGTACGGCCACGCTCCCCTTGCAGACGCGCTTCCGGCAGGCCTGTTTCCTGGGTTCCGATCTCGGTGATCGCGTCGGCCCGTGCTTCGATTTCATCGGCAATTGCATTCAGAAAATCGGCGCGGGACTGGCGGGTAGAATAACCATAGCTCCAGAACGCCTCTTCCGCGGCCTGGGCGGCTGCTTCCACATCCGACACGCGGCCAACGGAAAAACTGTGGCTCGGCCCATGCGCGGGGCTCGATTGAAACGATTCGCTGCCTGCGGTCCAAACGCCTGCGATGAGGTGTTTTCCATGCGGGATAAGGGTCATGTCGGCTCACTTTCGTGCGGGTGCATAGGTCGAGGTTCGATATTTAGGATATTGTATCCAATTAGACGGTGCGCGCAAGTCCCTGCCTTCTCAAGCAACCAATTAATCGCTTCCGTGACGCCTCTGATTTTCAATCATTTCCAGCAATTCACTCTTGGTGCGTTCAATATGCTGCCGCAACAAGGCTGCCCCGCCGTCAACGTCACCATTGCGGGCATGCGCCAGAAGCTTCCTGTGCTCTTCTTGTGCAGGTTTGCGCTGTTTCATGACGCTGAGGTGGATACGCACATAGCGATCCGAATGAAGGCTGATGCGTTCCAGAAATTCCATCGACATGCGCCGGTCAGCCGCCGCGTAAAGCCCCATGTGATATTCGTGGTTGAACTTGCCCCATTGGCTGACATCGTCAGCTTCATAAGAGCGTTCCATCTCAGTCAGAAGCCGCTCGCAAGCCTCAAAGTGGGCCTCTGACATGTTTGGAATCGCTCGGCGGAACAGGTCAACTTCGATCAGAACCCTCAGATCGAAAATTTCCCCAATCTCATGCAGCGAATGCTTGATGACCGTCCCGCCACGGTTGTTCTCCCATTGCACAAGGCCTTCTGCACTCAGGCGCTTCAAGGCCTCCCGCACAGGCATCCTTGAGACATCATATTCTTTCGCCAGAAGCTCCTGCCGGATGGCCTCTCCTTCTGCCAGCTCACCGCTTAGAATGCGCTGCCTGAGATCGCTTACGATCATTTCAGGTAAGCTTTGCTTCTTGACAGCTCGCCCGCCTGCCATCTTGCCTCTCCCTTTTGTATTTTGGATGCATGTTTACTAACAGGCTGACCATACAGCAGCATTTCCTGTTTCAGAAGTCAAAAAAGGTTTGCCAAACATCTCTCAACTATTGCATCCAATATCCAAAATGAAAGATTGGAGCCGCGCTATGACGACCGTAAGACAAATTCCACTTCAGGAGATCAAGAAGCTTAGCCTGTCGGTTCTCGGCCGCGCAGGCTATGGCCAAGCCCATGCGCAGGCAATCTCGGACATGCTGTATACATGCCAAATTGATGACTGTCAGTCGCATGGCTTGTTCCGCCTGCTCATGTGTGAGCAGACGATGAGGGCGGGCAAGATTGATGGGCATGTTCAGCCTCACATAGTAAACGGAGATGCCGCCATAGTGCGTGCGGACGCACGGGGCGGCATGTCTCTTCTGGCACTGGAACAGGCACTGCCGACGCTCATCGAAAAGACGCGGAGGTATGGAATTGCCGCGATGGCAATCAACAACTGCTTTCATTTCTCGGCGCTCTGGCCAGAGGTTGAACGGTTGTCCTCTGCCGGTCTTGCAGGCCTGGCAATGGTGCCCAGCCATTCCTGGGTTGCGCCTGCCGGTGGAACACGCGGCAGTCTCGGCACCAACCCCATCGCCTTTTCCTGGCCGCGCGCAGGCAAGGATCCCTTCACCTTTGACTTTGCCACAAGCGGCTTTGCCCGCGGCGAGATCGAACTGTACATGCGCGCAGGCAAACCCCTGCCGGAAGGTGTGGCAATCGACAAGGACGGCAAGCCCACCACCGACCCGCAGGCGGCGCTGGATGGGGCGATGCTGACCTTTGGCGGTTATAAAGGTTCCGCCCTGTCGATCATGATCGAACTGATGGCCGGACCGCTGATCGACGACCTCACCAGTCTGGAAAGCATGGAGTTCGCCGAGGGCGCTGGCGGCGCGCCGTATCATGGCGAGATCATCCTCGCCTTTGATCCGCAGCATTTCAGCGCGGGCCGCACCGCCGAAAACGACGCCCGCGCCGAACGGCTGTTTGCCGACATCATCGATCAGGGCGCGCGGCTGCCCTCGCAGCGCCGCTTTGCCGCCCGTGCCCGCAATCTGGAGCGCGCTTATGTGGAAATTCCGCAGGCGCTGTATGAAGATCTGACCGCTCTGTCCGGCGCGTGAACCAAAAAAAGGGGGGCTGATCTGATCAGCCCCCTTCTTCGTTTATTCAAGCGCCCCAGGTGTCCGACAGGCGATAGCCGCCCGGCCAGGGGTCATCCGGGTCCAGCATATGCTGGTGAATTCCCGTCACCCAGCCGCGGCCGCTGATTTCCGGCACGATGGCGTCACGGCCGCCGACCTTTGCGGTCTCGAGGATGCGGCCGGAAAAGCGCGAGCCGATGATCGACACTGCATCGAAAGTCTGCCCGACCTGCATTTGGCCGCGCGCCGCCATCAGCGCCATGCGCGCCGAAACCGCGGTGCCGGTCGGCGAGCGATCGACCTTGCCCGGTTGAATGGCCACAGCCGATTTTCCGCTCAGGCCGGTTTCCGTTTTGCTGAGCGGTCCGCAGAAGGCGCAAAAGGAAATGTGATCCCACTCAGGGTTTTCCGGGTGGCTGAACCCCAATTGCTCATTGGCCGCATCGGTGATGCGCACGCCAAGGCGGGCAATTTCCTTGGCCTCGGATTCGACGATCTCAAAGCCCAGTGCCTGCGCATCCACGACGACGAAACTGTCGCCACCATAGGCGGTGTCGACGGTGATCGTGCCCAGCCCCTCGACCTTAAGCGGAACCTGAATCTTGTCGGCAAAACTCGGCAGGTTCTGCACGAAAATGCGCTCAGCCTTGCCGTTGCGGCACTCTGCGCGCACCTTCACCAGCCCGCCCGGTGCCTCCAGCACCATATGGGTTTCCGGCTCCTGCATCGGCACCAGCCCGCCGTCCAGCAGCACAGTCGAGACGCAAATCGAGTTGGAGCCGGACATCGGCGGCGTGTCTTCCGGCTCCATGATGATCCAGGCTGCGATGGCATCGGGATGCTTGGGCGGCACCAGCAGGTTGATATGACGGAACACGCCGCCGCGCGGTTCGTTCAGCACGAAGTTTCGCAGGGTTTCATCCTGAGCGATAAAGTTGCGCTGCTCCCACAGGGTCGCGCCCGGCGGCGGCAGCACCCCACCCACAATCACATCACCGACTTCGCCCTCAGCATGGGCAGAGATCACGTGGATCGTCTTGCTACTACGCATAGTGTTCCCTCAATTAAAAACGGTCAGCCCGGTAGGGCCGCAGTGAAATGACGCTGTCGCGGCCGGCAACCAACTCCCCGACCAGCTCCGCGGTAGCGGCGGATTGCGTCAGGCCCAGGTGGCCGTGGCCAAAGGCATAAATCACACTTGCGGCCCGCGGCGAGGTGCCGATGACCGGCAGCGTGTCCGGGATCGAAGGGCGAAAACCCATCCACTGGGTGCCGCCCGAGATGTCCAGCCCCGGCAGGAAACGCGCCGCCTTTTCCAGCAGCACATCGGCGCGCTTATAATTGGGCGGCAGCTTCAGCCCGCCAAGCTCCACCGCGCCGCCAACGCGCACGCCGCCGTTGATCCGGCTGACCACAAAGCCATGCGCGCCGAATGTCAGGTGGGTACGCACGTCAAATGCCCCGGCAGGCAGGGTGGTGTTATAGCCGCGCTCTGTCTCCAGCGGGATGCGGTCGCCTAGGGTGCGGGCCAGCAGGTGCGACCAGGCACCCGCCGCCACCACCGCCTTGTCCGCCGTGATGCTGCCGTCCTCGCAGATCAGCTCAACCCTCGCCCCGTCCTGGATGATCGAGCGGACATTGCAGCTGAGGATTTCTCCGCCAGCTGCCAGAAACACCTGCGCCAGATGTTCGGTCCATGCTTTCGGGTCGGTTGTGTTGATCCAATCCGGTGTGAAACCCGCGTGGGTGAACCGGCGGTCGAGCCCTGGCTGGATCTCCGCGATTTCTTCGGGGCTGCGCAGCAGTTCATACTTGATCCCGTAGCGGCCGCGCAGCTCCCATCCCGGCAGACTGTCACGGAACTGCGTCTGGCCTTCATACAACTGCAACTGGCCGTCGCGTTGAATCAGCGCCTCGCCATCGGTGGCGGCAATCTGTCGTTCCAGCGCCGCCCTGGACAGATCCATCAGCGCGCTTTGCGCTGCAATGGAGGCGTCGTGGCGGTCCTGCCAGCTGGCGCGCCAGAACCGCAGCATCCAGGGCGCGATCTGCAACGCATAGCGTGGCGGGATCGACAGCGGGCCCAGCGGATCCAGCAGCCATTTCGGCGCCTTGCGCATGATGCCCGGCGCCGCCAGCGGCATCACGTCGGTAAAGGCAAAGGCCCCCGCGTTGCCCTGCGATGTTTCGGCGGCAACGCCTTTGCGATCCAGTACCCGGACCTTGTGCCCCTGCCGGGCCAGCCCGGCTGCGATGCTGATACCAACGACACCTGCGCCAATGACAACGATATCCTGCGGCATGGGATCTGCCCTCTGTTTCAAAGAAGAAGCGGGGCGGCAGAGGCGCCCCGCCAGATATTCAGACGATCCCGCCCTTGAACGGGTCATCTTGGCCGAACACCAGCGTCGCTTCTGCCATGACATAGGCCTCACCAGTGATACGCGGGATGACCCCATCCGTCGGACCGGGCTGGTAAGACAGCCTGTAGGAGCTGCCGATCACGCTTTCCAGTACGATCTCCTTGCCCACTGCCAGCTTGCCGGCTGCGGCAAGGCAAGACACGAAAGCCGAGCTTCCGGTGCCGCAGGGGGAGCGGTCATATTCATTGTCCGGACACAGCACGAAATTGCGGTGCAACGCGGCCGCGTTCGGGCTGGCGCCGCTGAGGATCACATGATCGACCGGCTGCCCTTCCGGTCCGCTGATGCCCCTGCGAATGCAGGCCTCGCGGATGGCGACCGACAGATCCGTCAGCGCCGGAATATTCGCAGCCGATACCTCCAGCGGCGACTCCGCGATGAAGAACCAATTGCCCCCATAAGCCATGTTCCCGGTGATCGCGCCATGGCCCGCAACCTCAACCGTCACATCGTGATGGATGCGGCGGCTCTCGATGTTGGTGACAGAGACGGTGTTGGCGTCATGCAGCTCCACCGTGACAACCCCTGCCGGGGTTTCGATCCTGTGGGTGCCTTGGGAAATGCGCCCCATATGCGCCAGAGTGACGGCGAGGCCGATCGTGCCATGGCCGCACATGCCCAGCACCGCATCCGCATCGAAATAGATGACGCCCGCTACGCAGTCCGGGTCCACCGGCTCCACCAGCAGCGCCGCCACCATGCCGGCCTGGCCGCGCGGCTCCAGCAGCACCGAATTGCAGAAATCCAGGTGTTCCTTGGCCAGCACCGCCGCCCGCGCGGAAAGCGGCCCCGACCCAAGGTCGGGGCTGCCCTCAAGGATCACCCGAGTGGGCATCCCGCCGGTATGGCTGTCGATTACATGCATTCAGCGATAATCCCGCCCTGCGCGGACCAATCGGCGAACCAGGTGCGGAACAGTTTGTATTGCTGTTCGCAATAGTTGCGCTGCGCATCGGTCAACTCATCGCTTTCAATGAAGTGCAGGTGGTACTCTTCCTCGCCGTTCAGAACCAGCAGGTACTTGTAGTAGAGAACCAGGTCGGTGCCCTCGTCAAAGCTGGCGAGCACGCCAAAGGCCTCTTCCAGCTCACGTGCGCGCAGGCGGGCTTCGGCGTTTCCCTTAGCCGCTTTTTGCGACAGAGCGGCCAGCAGCAGGGCTTCCTTGGGCAGTGCGGTACCGATGCCGGTGATCGAGCCGGTGGCACCACAGTTGACGAATCCGTGGTAAACCTCGGTGTCCACACCGACCATCAGGGTGACCTGATCGTCCTTGCTGGTGATATGCTCGGCCGCGTAGCGCAGATCGTCCTTGCCGCCGAATTCCTTGAAGCCAACCAGGTTCGGATGTTCAGCGCGCAGCGCAAAGAAGAGATCGGCGCGGGTGGCGAAACCATAGACCGGGCTGTTGTAGATGATCGCGGGCACATCGGGTGCCGCGGTCAGGATCGCCTTGAAGTGGTTCTTCTGCGCGGTGGCGGATGTGCCGCGCGACAGAACACGCGGGATCACCATCAGGCCTGCAGCGCCGACCTTCTGCGCATGGGCCGCCAGGGCCACTGCGGATTTGGAGTTGATCGCACCGGTGCCCACAACGGTCGGTACACCGGCTTCGACCAGGCGCTCGACACCGGTCATGCGCTCTTCGTCGCTCAGCAGCGGCCAGTCCCCCATGGAGCCGCAATAGACCACGGCAGACATGCCGGCCGCGATCATTTCCTTGCCCTTTTTCACCAGGGCGTCGAAATCCGGGGTGCGATCCGCCTTACAAGGGGTCATGAGTGCGGGCATGGTACCCGTGAAGATATTCTGGGACATGAGTGCTCCTTTTTGAATAAGCCGCCTTTCGGGCCAGTCTGCCGAACTGAGATCCCAGCCTGGGCCGCGGCCCGATGCCACGATAACTCGCTTTGCCAGACCCGCGCTTGGAACTCACGACTCTGCAATGCAGTCTTATTATTTTTGGATCCAAAATCCAATAATTTTTAGCACCGGTGCCAAAAAACTTTAGAAGCCGGGCCAAAGCGGCGCGAGCGGCCGCGCCGATCCCCGGCCTCGGAGACGGATCCGTAACAAGACAGCCGCCCTGAACGCCGGCTGTCTTTGCGAGGTTTGCCGCCCCTGACCTTCATTATACGGAAGACAGACCGGCGCGTTTCGCGTGATCGCGGTCAGTGATTTCACGGGATCATGGGTGGAACCGGTCGACGAACCGAGGATACTCCCCTCTGAATCACAAGGAGGGGCCGGATGCCGACAGGACGTCTGACCCTGCGCCGTATAGGAGACGTATTGCGATTGAAGTTTGCCCAAGGGTTGAGTGAGCGGGCGATTGCCGCCCCGCCGGGGTTTGGGAAGGGAAGCGCCGGGACATGTTTGAGACGCGCCCGGGAAGCGGGGCTGAGCGGGCCGCCGCCCAAGGGCCGGGGCGACGGCAGTCTCGAGCTTCTGCTTTTCCCGGCGTCCCCGACCGTGCCGGACCCGGACCGCCCCATAGGCCCGCCGGACATTGAGCCAGGCATGGCGGGGGCGGTCCTCGGTCAGCTTCTTCAGCGCGGCCTTGATCATCGGCAGGGTGAACTTGGCCCGCTGTGCAGAGGTATTGAAGTAGATCGGGAGTGCTTCGGTCGCGTCGCGGTGTTCTTTCAGGTAGTCCTCGAACTCCTGCGCGATGGTTTTGGCGTTTTTATCCGCATGGCCAGATTCCAGAAGGGGATTGAGGGCTTGCTGACCAGCGGCTGGCTGGAGGTTTTGAGGGATTTGGTCACGCCCAACGCGTCAATGATGACATAGTGGGTTTTTGCCCAAGCCGACGGGGAGGCCTTGTTAAGGTCATCGGGTTTGACCACCCGGATATCGCGGCCTTTCATCTGCTCAAAGTAGTTCTTGGACTTCACGTCCCGCATGAGCAGCAGGCATTCGAGCGGTTTCATGTCGGTGCCGGTGGCGATCATGTCCACGGTGACAGCGATGCGGGGATAATACCCGTTGCGGAACAAGGTCAGCGAGGATTTGGGGTTCTTCGTGCCATTGGGAATCTTGCGGCAGAAGTCGTTGCTCTCACCGACCATTCCGTCAGAGACATCAACGTCGATTGCGAAAACGTCTGATATTTCACCGGTTGCGATGGCGACGTTTTCCTTCGGAGTGGTCATCCACTAACCTTCGGTTCGAGACCAAGCTGGAGGAGTGCTGGCCGTAGGGACTCTACACTCTTTGGTGGTTTTTGTCCGGGCGACCGTATCTGGGACGCCTGTGAATGCACGGCGGCGGGTGAGGGGGGTGAGGAAATTCGGCGGTATGGAGCTAATGGTGAAGAAAATCGACGCACGGTGAAGATTTTCGTAGCGGGTGATCTTGTCACTTGGGTGAGGAAAATCTAAGTATCCTCTGGATAGGTGAGAGATTTCGAGGCGCGGTGATGAATTTCTATGGACAAAAGCTTCCCGGGCCGGGCCGGATTGCAGGATATGGCTGGCTGGTCAGCGAGCTCGGCCTGCGCGTGCCCATGCCGCGCCGCCTGTCTCTTGTCTCCGATCGACATGAACGCCGGTCCGAGCCGGAGTGGGAGATTTTCCGAACGCAGCAATGGCCGGGTGAGGCCGTGTTCGATCACCTGATGTTTGCCATCAAGAACGAAGGCATCGATCTGCGGATCATGCATGAGACCACCAGGGTTGCGGACTCTTCCGAAATCTCCCGGGCCTTGACGGGAGCGACCGGCCTCTTTGCGCGACGGCTTTGGTTTTTCTGGGAATGGCTGACAGACGAGCAGCTGGACCTGCCCGATCTGGGGAAGGTGAAGTATGAGCCAGCGCTTGATCCGGACATCTATTTCGCCATGGTCTCCGGAGTTCGATCGGCGCGCCACAAAATCATCGACAACCTGCCCGGCACTCCGGCCTTTTGTCCGCTCGTGCGGAGGTCTTCGAGGCTTGACCAGCTGATCGCGCTTCAATTGCCGGGTCGGGCAAGGGAGGTCACCGAAAAGGCGCCGCAGCATATCGTGTCGCGCGCCGCGGCCTTCCTGCTGCTGGACGATTCCAAGGCCTCATTTGCGATCGAGCAGGAGAAGCCTGGCCCCCAGCGTGCCGCCCGCTGGGCGCGTGCGATCGGAGAGGCGGGAAGCCACCAGCTATCGAAAGACGAGCTTGAGCGCCTGCAACAGATTGTCTTGCAAGATGCGCGCTTCGTGAAGATGGGTGTTCGTAAGGAGGGCGGTTTTATCGGTGGCCACACCCGCGACGGAATGATCCCGGAGCCGTTGCATATCAGCGCCCGCCACGAGGATCTGGAAGACCTTCTGGACGGAATTGCGCTCTATGAAGCGCGGGCTCTCGAGGGCGGCGTTGATCCGATGGTGGTCGCGGCCGCGGTGTCGTTCGGCTTTGTCTATATCCACCCCTTCGAGGATGGGAACGGTCGCCTTCATCGGTATCTGCTGCACCATGTTCTGGCCCGTGGCGGGTTCAATCCAGCGGGCCTGGTCTTCCCGATCAGCGTCGTGGTCTACCGGCGCATCGAGGAATACAGCGAAGTTCTAAAGTCCGTGTCGGGGCCGATGATGGAGTTCATCGACTGGAAGCCCACAGCCCAAGGGAATGTAGAGGTGCTGTCGGACACAGCGGTGTTTTACCGCTTCTTCGACAGCACCATGCATGCCGAGTTCGTCGCCGATTGCGTCAGGGAAACGGTCGAGCGGGACCTCCCCAAAGAAATCGACTACATTGAGCGTTTTGACCGGTTCAAATCCAGTATCGACGAGATACTGGAATTGCCGGCGCGCAAGGTGGATCTGCTGCGAGGATTTCTGGAACAGGGCAATGGCATGCTATCCAGGCGCGCTTTGCGCAAGGAATTCTCGGCGCTGACCGAAGAGGAAGTCGTCCTGATCGAGGAGGCCTACGAGGCCGCCTGGTCTTCCGGGTGAATTCCTCCAGCCGATGCGCAGACGATTTAAATCTGCACGGCCGGACTATGAACTCGTTCTATGTCTCTTCTTTTGAACCGCTACTCTGCCGTGCGTGGCGGGCGGTCTTATCACCGTAAACTTAAACGACCGCTGGTGCTTGTGGATTATTCGGCCCGCATAAAACAGTGTCCAAATCCTGCTCCCGCAACCAAAGATTTCAAGGGCTTAGCTGCAAAACGCAGCTGAGCCCTTTTTCTCGTGTCCGCCATATGTCCGATTCTGCGCTTGGTTTGGAAGGGAAGCCGCCGGTGCCGCAGGCGGGGTCGGCGATGGTTTTCCCAGACTCGGGCAAGACTGTATTGAAACGGTCCGGTATGCTTTCGCCGTGCGGCAGCAGGACAAGCAGCGGGCAGGGTTGCTGCAGCGCTTCGCACAGATTGCGCACGAGGCGGTAGAGATCGCCGGACCGGGACGTTCCAGTTGATGTTGTAACTTGAAGTACCCGGAGTGTCTGCTCGTGGTGCCGCTCGTCGCCCCGCGTTGTGACCTTCCAGCCTTCGGGCAAGAGGCCGCAGCGGCAGGCCGCCAGGATGAAATCCGCGTCTGCGGTCCGAAACCCGGAGAGTAAGGCTATCCTTAAGCCTCCTTGGTCAAGCCAAGGTGTCCGGTCGAAATAGGGGCCAGTTCAGCTGCGAACTTGTGGCAGAAACCACGTCCTGAAGGGACGGCAGTTGATCGATCTCGCAAATCTGGTCGAGGCCTGGACCTCGCTAAACACATTTGATGACGATCTGCTCCCGAAAACCATTATGAAGCGTTAAAATCGCGACTTCGGAGAGAACCATGACCCCTAATGGACACAAGCAAAAGACTTGACACATGCCGCACTCAGAGAACCAGATTTAACAATAGCTCAAGGATAACGGGCCTGCGATCCGCAAAGTGTGCCAACAATTTGTCGCCCTGTGTCGCAACATGGATTTGCTGGAAGCGGACGTGGTCGCCATCGATGGCAGCCGGTTCAAAGCTCTGAATGCCAAAGCCAAGAATTACACGCGTGGTAAGCTGCGCCAGAAGTTGGGTAAGATCGACAAAGCAATCGATCGTTATCTTGGTGAGTTGGATCGTGCTGACGCCGTGTTTGAGCAGACGGGCACAGTGCTGCCAGAAGCACGGATGGAACGCACACTTGGAACATCTGCAAAGAGAGGCGGTGCGCTACCGGTCAATTGAACAGCGCATGGATGAGACGGGCGAGACGCAGGTCTCGCTTAGCGATCCTGATGCCCGATCCATGGCGACGACGGCGCGGATGCCACGGATCGTTGGCTATAATGTTCAAACCGCTGTCGAAGCTGATAACTATCTGATCTTTGCTCATGAAGTCACGGTGCTTGGATTTGACCGTGATGCTTTGTCGATGATGGCCGTGGCGGCGCAGGAAGAAATGACGACAGATCAGCTCACAGCAATCGCCGATAAGGGCTATTACAAAGGTGAGGAAATCGTCGCCAGCTAAGACGCCGGCATCTCGGTCGTTGTCCCCAAGCCCATGACATCAAACGCCGCCGCAAGAGGCCAATTTGACAAAGCCGACTTTGCATATAACTGCGACCTGGATGTGGTTTTGATGTGCGGCGCGCGTCATGCTGCGGCCCCCGACCGTTCCGACTGATGGGTCCACCTCGGCATCGGCCAGCCGCTCTGTATACCTGATGGACAGGTATTGCGATCCGCGGTCCGAGTGATGGGTCAAGCTCTTGTTTTAAAGTGGCTTTCTCTGCCAAAGCGCTTGCTCGAGCGCATCGAGTGCGAACTGGGTTGTCATCGGGCTGGAGACACGCCAACCCACAATCCGCCGCGCGACAACGTCGATCACGAAAGCGACGCAGACGGTGCCCGGCCAGGTCGGCACATATGTGAAATCTGACACCCAGAGCTGGTTTGGCCGATCGGCATGGAACGCGCGGTTGACCTTGCCGTCCGGGCCGGGCCTCGTGGTGCCGGGATTTGTCGTGACGGTCTTCTTGCCGCGCACGACACCCTGCAGCCCCATCTCCCGCATCAATCTTTCCACGGTGCAGCGCGCGACGGCCAAGTTGCCGCGCTTCAGGACATGCCAGATCTTCCGCGCGCCGTAGAGTTTGCGGTTCTCAGATCAGATCTTGTGGATCTCATCCTTCAACTCCAGGTCCCGCCGCGCCCGCCTGGATGCGAGGGAGGGTTCCCGGGCGATTGCCTTCTGTGCGTGATAGGTGGAAGGGGCGATCGGCAGCCCGCAGCAGATCGGCCCGACCCCGAACTCCTCCCGGAATTCGTCAATGAAGGCAGTCATTTGCGGAACGGGCGGTCGAGCTCCGCCTGGGCAAAACAAGCGCTGGCCTTCTTCAGGATCTCGTTCGCCTGCCGCAGCTCCCGGTTCTCGCGTTCGAGTTTCTTGATGCGGGTCTTTTCTGCGCTCGTCGGCCCTGCTTCCTTGCCGGCGATATCGCGCACCGCGGCCGTCAAGCTGCGGTAGCCATCAAGATGCTCGATCACCATCTGAACCGCCCGCTCGCGGAACTCGGCCGGGTACGGGCTTGTCGTATTCTTCTTCCTGTCCATGGAGAGCTATCCTTTGAGAGTTTTGCTCTCCGGGCAAGCCGGGGCGGTTCATGGTGGGAGGCATCCACGCCATCAACATGACCTAAGTCCACATGTAGCCGTAGGGCGTGATCTGCTCCATGAGCGACGCGTGGCAACTCCCTCCTCTGTCATCTGCCCCGGTGATGCGGCGCAGCCATGTACGGCCATAAACCTCAGCGTCAGACGCATTGACACCGCTTTGGAAGATGGCTCCTTCAGCCCAAAGCCCGCCGAGCAGCGTGGCACCGGCCAGATCGACCGGGCCATGAAACCGGGTCGCCGCACAGGAGAAGCTTGACAGGATCTCTGTGCCCGCAAGGTCCGTCTCCTGCCGCAGCACCGCGGCGTCCAGAACGCAGGTGCCGCGCATTTCCGCGCCCTTCAGGCAGGCATCGCCACGAAACTCTGCGCCGTCGCACCTCAGATCATGGGCGAAGACGGCGCCGCCGCCGTCCAGCCCCTGTTCAAAGACGCAATCGCGGAACCATGTCAGGCCAAGACAGGTTGCCCCGGCAAGAGTCACCCGCCCTTCAAAGACCGATCCCGTCAGGTCAAAGCCGCAAAGGGACTGCCCCGACAGGTCCAGCGCGCCAGTGATGCGGCGGGCCCTGAGATCCAGGGCCTCGCCGGGAACGAAGGGCGCGGTCAGAGCCGCGCGCAGTTCCTGCGGAGACATCGGCGTCATGCGCTTTCCTTCTCCGCCTCCTGGGCATCCAGCGCCTTGAAATGCTCTTTGGCGCGTTTGACCATCATCTGCCGCAGGCGGGAGACACCGATATCATGCTGGTAGAGCATCTCGCGGCGGCGGGCGTCTTCGGGGATCGATTCCAGCATGGTGCGGTCCTGTTCCAGAACATGCCAGTGACGGTCTTCGAGGCTGGCCCGGTAGAGGAAGCGCCAGCTCTCCGCTGCCATACCCTGCACCTTGCGGCAGCGCCAGAAGAAGCTATGGTGCGTGTGCTCGTCGATGGGGGTGGCGAAACCGATGATCCGGAACGGCCCGCCCGGACCGGCGCCATCGGGGTAAGGAATATCGAGGCGGAAGAACATCACGCCCTCATCTATCACCACCTCGGTATAGTCGAAGTTCACGCCCTGTTGCGAGACACGCTCGATCTGGAAGCCCTTCTCGCGCTTTTCAAGCTTCATGGTGTCCTGTTTCGACCCGTAGGCCAGGGTGAAACTGTCCGCATGCAGATAGGAGGCGTGCATCGGGTCGGCTGCGTTG
>NZ_JAXMOX010000077.1:0-19330 GCF_034669605.1 Leisingera sp. | reverse complement strand
CCTGATACTTGCGACAACATACAGCAAGATCGGTTTCTGCCCAGTTGACGGCTTGTTCTTCTAGTCGTCGGAAGGTCGCGCTATGAACCTGAGAGTCAATGGTTCCATTGTCATGTTCGCGCAACCAAGCACCTGTTACAAGCATGTCCACTTCAAAATCGTCATGTCTGAATGGTGCCAGTAGTTTCGAACGCAAATCGGATGGGGCTCTATCAAGAAAATCATAAACACGATGGAGATCATCGATTTTGGAAAGTTGCCGAGCCTGGTTCAAGAACATGAAACCTATAGCTGTGACACCTTCTTCTTCGACGTACTGAATGCCGTCCAACACCCCACGCAGAAAGCTGCAATCAGCCCAAGGCGCTGATTTGATTTCCAAAATTGACATATTGTCAATTTGGATGTGTCGGAACCTTGTGAAGCCATATTTTTAAGGGTTCCAGAGGTCCAAAAAAAGGCCCGTGGCAGGGGGTGTGGCATGGCCGTGCCACGGCGTGCCACGCGAATGGCAGGGGATGGCATCGGGAAACTGGCCGGTTTCGGCAGGGGGGCCGGCTCCTTCTCCTTGGAGTCTTTTTCTTTCGCCGCCTCGGGTTTCTCCCGAAGGGGGCAACTTGTTTGCCGGTCGGCTATCCCATAGGCCGCCGGCAAGAAGATACCTTGCCCATTGCCTGGCCTGAAAAGTTACCGTTTTCCTCGCGAGATCGTCGCCTATGCGGTTTGGCTCTATCATCGATTTGCGCTCAGCACGGCGGATGTCGCGGATCGGCTTGCCGAAGCGGCGTGATCGTCCGACGGGAAACCGTGCGGAACGGGGTGAACCGGATTGGCCGCCTTTTCGCCGGTTGCATCAAGCGCGACAGGCCGGGCACCAGTGGCAAATGGCACTGGATGAAGTCGTTGTTCCGATCAATGGCGTGAAGTTCCGGCTCTGTCGGGCGGTCGACGCGGGTGGGACCGTGCTGGATATTCTCGGGCAAAAGCAACGCAAGGCGAAGGCCGCCAGCCGGTTCCTGAAGCGGCTGATCGACCGGTTTGGCGCGCCGCGGGTCGTGATCACCGGCAAGTTGCGGAGTTACATCAGGCCGATCCGCAGCTTTGTCGCGAATTCTGGTCCTCGGGCGCACAAGGGCTTCAACAATAGGATCGAAAGATCGCACCAGCTGGTCCGGAGGCGAGAAAACTCATGGGGCAGTTCAGATCTCCCCAATAGGCCCAGGGATTTCTGGCCGCACATGACCAGATCAACAGGATCTTCCGTCCCCGCCGCCATCGTCTTTCCGCCACGCCCGATCCGATGCCTTCGACCTTTGGAACCGCTACGCACTCGAGATGACCGCTTGACGGGCGCGGATCAGGCCGCATTCGAACCGTCTGAGTATCCTGAATCCGAATGGTGGCGACGCGGTCTAAGCTCGGTATGCCCGTTACATCAAATCCAGCGCACGAGGAATTGCGAGTGACAGATCCGGCCAGAAGGTTGTGATCAGCATGACGGGGAATGCGACAAAGGTCATCAGACCCAGTGCGGGCATAACGGCCTGCATGATGGGTGCCCGCGTGATCTTGCAGGATAGAAACAGTGTCGGCGCCACCGGCGGGCTGTTTGCGCCAATGACAACCGAGCAACCAACGATCGCAGCGAAATGCACTGGATCGACGCCATTTGCCACCATCAACGGCAGGAACAACGGAGCAATGACGACGGTGACGGAAATGTCGTCCATCAGCGCACCCGCCACAATCAGAACCAGATTGACGATCAACAGCGCACCGATCGGGCTGGTCACGACAGATTGAATCGCCTCTGTCAGATCCTGCGGTACGCGTTCGAATGCCATGATACGTGAGATCATAAAGGAAAACAGCAGAATCAGAATGATGGTGCCAGTGGCCTCGGCCGCCTGAACGACGCTGCGCGCCAGGCGGCGTAATGTGAATTCGCGATAAATCAGCCCGCCGACAATCAAAGCCGCAACCGCTGCGACAGCGGCCGCTTCGGTCGGAGTGAAGACGCCGCCATAGATGCCGCCCAGGATGATGATCGGCAGCGACAGTGCAGGCAGCGCTTTGATCGTCACCTTACCGAAACTTTCGCGCGGCCCTGCACTCTCATCCGCGGGAAGCTCCTCGAAGGCCCGTCCAACCAAGAAGCGGTTGTAGAGGATGAGACCGATGATCAGCAGAATTGCGGGGCCAATGGTGGCTGCAAAACACGCCGCGACAGACTGGCGTGTTACCACCGCAAAGAGGATCATTGTGATGGATGGCGGGATCAGGATACCGAGCAGCGATGAAATCCCCAACAGCGCCGCGATCCGCCCCCGTGGATACCCACGCGCGACCAGCGGTTCGGTCATGATGGAACCGATGGATGCGATGGCGGCGGTCGCGGTGCCGGCAATGGCACCAAAGACGCTGGACGACAGCACCATCGCGGTGCCCATGCCGCCCTTGCCGGTCGCCAGCCGCTCGATAAAGGAAATGATGCGCTGCGCGATGCCGCCAGACTGCATCAGGTATCCCGTCAGGATGAACAGCGGCAATGCCACCAGCACCAGCGAGTTGAGCGAGCGGAAGCCTTGCAGCATCAGTGTATTCAGGTTCACGTCATAGACAAAGGTCAGATACGCCAGAACCCCTGCAAAGGACCAGGCGACAGGCAAGCCGATACCCATGAGAATGATGAGAAGTGGAAGTGCGACGAGTGCATACATTCAGGAGTGCCTCAACCTTGAGAGAGCGCCGATGAAATCGCGCAGCGCGTAGCAAAAGCACCCGACGGCTGCGAGGCCGATCGCCATTTGCGGCACCCAAAGCGGGATCTGGTAGGCGGGGGTCGTTTGCGGGCGCTTCAGCCCCCAGGAAAACATCCAATAGGCCCAGACGATAAAGAAGATGGTGATGATGATCGTCAGTGTGGCGATCAGCAGATCATGCGCAGCCTTGCGCCGCGGATCGGTGATGTTTCCCGCGATCCAGTCCACCGTCAGATGATCGCGTTTGCGCGACGCAATGACGGCGCCGGTCATGTATAGAGCAACAGCGGCAAGCATGATCAATTCATGCAGGCCAACAACGGACAGGCCGAGCAAGTAGCGGGCGACAACCAGGAAGGCCATCAAACCTGCAACGACCAGCGAGGAGGCGATCGCTACGAGATCGAGAACACCGGCGATGGCCTCGCCAATACGGGCGGCGAGGCCATTCTTGAGATCAGAGGTCTCCGGCATTGGCCCGGATTTTATTCATGATGTCTTCTCCGACACGGTCTTCCATCTGAGGCCATACCTTTTCGCGCACGGCCGCGGCCATGGCCTTCAACTCTTCATCGGTCGGCTCGATATAGGTCATGCCGGCATCCTTGGCCAGCTGGACGTAATACTGGTCGCGTTCCTTGGCCTGTTCGAATGCTTCGTTCATGACCGTATTCGCAGCATCTGCGACAGCTTTTTGCTCGTCTTCGCTTAGGGAAGCCCAGGATTCTTCATTCATCGTCATGACGCCGGTGATGAACTGCATCTTGATCTGGTTGTAGTAATCCAGCACGTCCCGGAAATATTCGTAGTCCCAATAGATGATGTTCGCGCCATCACCGTCGACGACCCCGGTCTGGATCGCCGTGAACACCTCTGACCAGTCGATGGTCGCGGTTTGGTATCCCAGAGCCTGCAACGACTCGGCCATCGGGAACATCGCCGGGACGCGAATCTTGAGATCCTTCGCTTCCTCGGCCGACATCGCGAATTTACCTCTTGAGGCGATCCCGTTGAAACCCTCAGGCCAGGGGCCAAAGAACTTGACGCCGAGATCGGCCCAGACATCGGTCAGCACCTCGTTGACCCATCCACCCGGCTGGTAGGCTTCCAGCGCCTCTTCCCAACTGGTGACCATATATGGGGTGAAAAGGACGGCAAGACGCTCGTCATATGCGGTGATCGGCCAGTTGATCATCATATCCAGGTCGCCGGCAACCAGCAGATCCAGAACCTCGGCCTGACTGCCCAATTCGTTCTGATAGAACACGTCGACCTGCACTTCGCCGTTCGTGCCTTCCTCGATCAGTGCTGCCCAGCGGTCCAGCGCATCGCCAGATGGCGAGCCTTTGGCACCTGAATCGGTGGCCAGCTTCAGCGTTGTTTCCGCCATCGCGGGCGCGGCCGATGCGAGGGCCAAGGCGGTGCCGAGGCACAGAATAGTCCTGAAGAGCATTTGCGAATTTCCCTGTCATCTAAGCGCAACGGCGCGCCGAATCCTATTGTGGCCCCAGTCTGGGCATGACTGTCCAATGCTGTCAATGTTAATTTCCGAACCGTCTTTAACCGTGCCGCCCGGACTCTTCCACCTGTTTTAAATGTTTTGGTCCTGCTTTTCGGCATAGATTTCACCGATAAGCCATAATTGCAAAACGAAAAGGATCATGGCGGCGGGCATTTTTATATGGACAGTAGTGTCCAATATGGGCCACAAGTAAAGGACAGTAGTGTCCAATGCGGGGGCTGTGACTCACGCAATCGGAAGACACAGCGTAAATCAGGGAGAAATCCAATGCAGTCACATTACCGTGCCGTGGTGATCGGAGGGGGCGTTGTCGGCGCTTCGGTATTGTATCACCTAGCAAAATTTGGCTGGAAAGACGTCTGCCTGATCGAGCGCAACGTCCTGACCGCAGGTTCGAGCTGGCACGCGGCGGGTGGTTTTCATGCACTGAACGCAGACCCCAATATCGCATCGCTTCAGGCCTACACGATTGACCTTCTATCAGAGATCGAAAAGGAATCAGGCCAGTCGGTCGGCATGCATATGACGGGAGGCATGACGCTTGCCGGCACGCCGGATCGGTGGGAATGGCTGCAATCGGCGTACCGCACCTTCCAATCCATCGGCATCGACGACGTGCGCCTGATCAGTCCGAAAGAAGCCGGAGAACTGAACCCGCTGGTGTCCACCCATGGCATTCTGGGCGGGATGTATGCCGAACGTGAGGGGTATGTCGATACCACGGGCACCGTGCACGCCTATGCCGGCGCCGCCAAGAAATACGGCGCCGAAGTGGTTGAACATAACCGGGTGCTGGAGTTGATCCAGACCAGTGATGGCTGGGATGTCGTGACCAAAAAAGGCACGATACATGCCGAACATGTGGTCAATGCCGGGGGGCTCTGGGCCAAACAGGTCGGCCGCATGGCGGGAATCGAACTGCCGGTGTCACCGCTCAATCACCACTACCTGATCTCGGACACGATTCCCGAAGTTGCTGCGCTTGATAAGGAAATGCCGCTGACGGTGGACCTCGAAGGCTTTACCTATATGCGGCAGGACCAGCAGGGCATGCTGCTGGGCATCTACGAAATCGATCACGAGCACTGGATGATGGATGGGGCACCGTGGGAATATGGGTTCGAGTTGCAGCAGGAAGATACCGACCGGATTGAAAAGGAACTTACGCTCGGTTTTGAACGCTATCCGGCATTGCAGAAGGTCGGCGTAAAAACCTGGGTCAACGGAGCGTTCACCTTTGCCCCTGACGGTAACCCTTTGGTCGGGCCGGTGCGGGGCAAACCCGGCTATTGGTGCGCTTGCGGCGTGATGGCAGGGTTCCTCCAGGGCGGCGGCGTCGGAAAATCGCTGGCCGAATGGATGATCCACGGCGAACCTGAGGCCGATGTCTTTGGCATGGATGTGGCGCGGTTCGGCCCCTATGCCGCGAACAAGGAATACATCAAGCAGACCACCGGGCAATTCTACACCCGCCGGTTCGTCATGACCTATCCCAACGAACAGCTGCCTGCTGGTCGCCCACTCAAGAAAGCCCCCGCCTATTCCGGCATGACGGCGGCAGGCTGCCGCTGGGGCGCCAGCTGGGGGCTGGAGGTGCCGCTTTACTTTGCACCCACAGCTGATTTCACCGAAACGCCGACTCTCAAACGCTCAAACGCGCATGAGATCGTCGCGGAGGAATGCAAGGCCGTGCGGGAAGCCGCCGGCCTGCTGGACATCTCGGGGTTCTCGCGCTTTGAAGTTTCGGGCGCCGGAGCAGCAGCATGGCTCGACAAGATCATGGCGTCGAAACTGCCGGCCCCCGGTCGCGCCCGCCTTGCCCCGATGCTGTCAACCGAGGGCAAGTTGAAAGGCGACCTGACCGTGTTCAACTGGGGCGATGGCACCTGGTGGATCATGGGCAGCTATTACCTGCGCGAATGGCACATGCGCTGGTTTACCGACCATATGGGCGAAAACGTGATCCTTCGCGACATCGCCGATGCAACAGTCGGCTTCAGCCTGTCGGGCCCCAACAGCCTGAAGGTCCTGGAAAAGCTGACGGATGGCCCGATTGGCGACTTGCCGTTCATGGGCTGCGGCACCTTTGATGTCGGCCTGATCCGCGCCAAGGTCGGGCGGCTCTCGGTTTCGGGCGAATTGGGCTACGAGATCCACTGCTCGGCAGCGGAACACATCACCCTGCGCGAGACCCTGCTTGCAGCAGGTGCAGACCTTGGCATGCGCGAGGTCGGCTTCAACGCGCTGCTCAGTCTGCGGCTGGAAAAGAGTTTCGGCATCTGGGGTGCGGAATTCACCCAAGGCTATACGGCGGCGCAGACCGGCATGGATCGCTGGATCGACTGGAGCAAACCCGATTTCATCGGGCGGGATGCGGCTTTGAAAGAACGCGATGGCAATGGCCCGGAGCAGATCGTCGTGATGCTGGAAATCGACGCATCGGACGCCGATGCCAGCGGCTATGAGCCCGTCTGGAAAGACGGCGCATTGGTGGGCTTTGTCACCTCCGGCGGCTATGGTCATACGGTGGGCAAATCGCTGGCCATGGCCATGATCGACCGAGCGGCCAGCGCCGAGGGCACCGAATTGGCCGTGCATATCGTCGGCGCCGAACGTCCGGCGCGGGTGATTGCGGCCTCTCCTTATGACGCAGAAGGCAAAGGAATGCGAGGCGCAGGATGACACCCGAAACCCCGGCAGAGCCACGGGTAAGGAGGCGGCGCGGGCGCGGAGATGGCAAGCCGCCCTCCTCTAAACGCACGGTCAACTACAGCAAGCTGCGCAACCCTTTTCCCACGATGAACGTGTTCTCCGGCGACGAGATCGGGAACATGCATCAAACCGCCCTGCGCATTCTTCAGGAGCTGGGCGTCAAGGTGCTATTGCCCGAAGCGCGCAAAATTTATGCGCAGGGCGGCGCGCGCGTCGATGAAGACAACCAGATGGTTTATATCGGGCAAGACATGGTTGAGGCGGCTCTTGCCTCGGCTCCAAAGTCCATCAACTGCATGGCCGGGGCGCGGGCGCGCGACATCACCATGGAGTTGGGCTGTCTGACCTTCCAACCCGGCGCGGGTTGCCCCAACGCAACCGATCTCGAGCGCGGACGCCGGCCCGGCAGCGGCAGCGACTTTCGTGAACTGATTCAGCTCACCCACCATTTTGACGTGTTCCAAATGGTTTCGCCGCTGGTCGAACCGCAGGATATCCCGACCAACCTGCGCCACTATTTCACGGTCGAGGCGCAGCTGACCCTCACCGACAAATTCCCATTCTTCTTTTCGCGCGGCACGCCACAAGTCAGGGACAGCTTTGAAATGCTGCAAGACTTCCGCGGCCTGTCAGACGACGCGTTTCTAGCCAACCCTCACTGCTACACCATCATCAATACCAACAGCCCCCGTACGCTGGACATTCCCATGGCCCAGGGGCTGATCGACTTTGCGCGCTATGGCCAGATGCCGATCGTCACGCCGTTTACCCTGATGGGGGCCATGGCCCCGATCACCGTGGCCGGGGCCATCACGCTCAGCCATGCCGAAGTGCTGGCCGCGATCACTCTGAACCAGCTTGTCCGTCCCGGCGCACCGATCTGCTACGGCACCTTCACATCCAACGTAGACATGAAATCGGGCGCGCCCGCGCTTGGAACCCCCACCCATTTTCAGGCCAGTTTGGCGGCAGGGCAGCTTGCCCGTCTTACCGGCCTGCCATGGCGGTCGGCGGCTGGGTCCGCCTCCAATATCAACGACGTGCAGGCGGCGAATGAAAACCAGATGGGACTTTGGGGCTGTCTCATGGCGGGCGCGTCCGTGATCATCCACTCCGCTGGCTGGCTCGAAAGCGGGCTGACGGTGTCTTACGAAAAGCTTGTCACCGACGTCGAGGTCTTGAACATGATCGCCGAGCTTTGCGCGGGCAACACCGCCAGCGCTGACGAAATCGGTTTCGAGGCGGCGATCAGCGAAGTGGACCCAAGCGGGCATTTCTTTGCCACCAGCCAGACGATGGCGCGGTATGACACGGCGTTCTACGAACCCGTCGTGCATGATTACGCCAATTTCGGGACCTGGACGGAACGCGGCGCAGCTGACGCCAACACCCGCGCCACGGCGGTGTGGAAGGGCATTCTTGCCGCCGACAAGCGCCCTGATATCGACGGTGCGAAGGCCGAGGCCTTAACTGCGTTCATAGAAAAGCGCACCGCTGAGGGCGGTGCACCTCCGGAGAGCTGATATGCCGGCACGAATTACACCGCTTTTACATCGGGATGACCCGGACAAGGACCCGCTTGTCGGCCACGTAAAGGTCACACGCGAAGACTGGCTGAACGTGGCGCGCGACGTTCTCGTCAGCGAAGGCGTTGCCGAGGTCAAGGTCTTGGCGCTTGGCACCCGCCTTGAGGTGTCCCGCTCCAGTTTTTATGGCTATTTCAAAAGCCGCAAACACCTGCTCGAAGATTTGCTGGACGACTGGGAAAACCGCAACACAAGAACGATTGCCGAAAGCGTCGAGGCACCTGCCGGCTCCATAGCTGAGGCCGTTTGCAACTTCTTTCGCTGCTTTCTCGATCCTGAATTGTTTGATCACGGACTGGACTTTGCGGTCAGGGAATGGTCGCGCCGGGACGGTGCGGTGCGCCAACGCATCGACGCCGCCGATGCAGCACGTCTCAAGGCCCTCAGCGCCATGTTCGAAGGCTTCGGATACTCTGAATACGATGCCGATACCCGCGCACGCATCCTCTATTTCATGCAGCTTGGCTATCATGCGCTGGAACTGCGCGAACCAATGTCGGAACGGATCGCAAGGCTCGAAGGCTACCTGCGCGGCTTCACAGGTGTTGACCCTGATCCAAAGGCGATCGCCGATCTGCGTGATTTCGTTATCGACCTGAACAGCCGATGACACGTTATTCAGCTTTCAACCTGCTGCGCGAGGGTCTGCGCGGCCACACCGGGTGGGGCAAGGCTTGGCGGTCGGCTGCCCCCAAATCCTCTTATGATGCGGTGATTATTGGTGCCGGCGGCCACGGGTTGGCGACCGCATACTACCTTGCCAAGACCCAAGCATTTCCCCATATGACCCTGCAAGAGTCGTGTTTTGACGATACACCCTGCGGATCGCCCGGGTCAGTTTCACTGGCGATCTCAGCTACGAACTCTCCATTCGCCGCACCAAGGCACCCGCACTCTGGGACGCGGTGATCCGATCCGGCAGGGCACAGGGGGCCGCACCGATCGGGATCGAGGCGCTTTCAATCCTGCGCGCCGAAAAGGGCTATATCATGGTCGGCAAGGATACCGATGGTGAAACCATGCCCCATGATCTGGGCTTTGGCATCCCGCGCCTGAAAAAATCCGCGGCCTTTATCGGCGACCGCAGCCTGCACTGCGACAAGGTCAATGCATTGAACCGCAAGACACTGGTCGGGCTCAGGGTCCCCACGGGCGACACTCCTTTGCCCACCGGCGCCCATTTCGTCGAAGGCACTCCGCCCCGCTCGCTGGGCTATGTCACCTCCAGTTACGACAGTCCGACACTTGGCCATCCCCTTGCCCTCGGGCTGGTCGAAAGCGGGACGGCACGGATCGGCGAAACCATCTCGGTCTGGCATTTGGGCGAAGTTCGAAAGGCCACGATTTGCGCCCCTTGCGCTTTCGATCCCGACGGAGGACGCCTTCATGCGTGACGACAGCGAAAATTGGGACGCCCCCCAACCCTCCGGCTACGTCCATCAGGCAAACGGCATAACTCTTGCTCCCGCCACCTTGACGCGGCAAACGCTGCTATCCGGTCCGCGTGTTCTGGCGCAGACAGAGCAGCCAATCGCCAGCTGGCCAGACATCGTGACCGCTCAGAGCTATGCATTGCCCATCCGCCGGGACCGCGTTTTGCTGGTCAACGGCTCCGCCGTGCCGGAAGGCTGGCAGGATGACATCTGTCAGGCTGTCTCAGACGCCAGCGACGCGTATTCAGTGTTCGACATCAGTGGGAAAAACGCACTGGAGGTACTGAGACGCGGCGCCGAACTGAACTTGGGTATACCCTCCAGGTCCGTCGCTCGGACACTCTTTGAGTTTGAGGTGTTTCTCTACAGATATGAGACGGAAATCAGTTTTCGTATTCATGTTGCAAGCGGTCAATCCGAAGCATTGCTCAAATTCTTGACGGTCGCGATCGCCGCATCTTGAAGGGAGATGTCACGTTGAACAGCTGGTTCATTTCGCTTTGCATCCGGCGCTTGTCAGCGAAGGGGTCCAATGGGCTTTGATGCACAAATCGGCTGAGGCCCGTACTTTCCCTTACCCGAGACGGGCTTATCCTACGGCTCTTGCGACGGGTAAGCCACGAGCGGTGTAGAGACTGAGCGCGGCGATGCGGGTTTGCGGGTGTCATAAGCCGCGTCTGCCGTGACACTGCCGAGGTCTTGATCGGGCGGGATCTGGTCAAGCAACCCGGGCAGCATGTGCGCATCGCCAACATTGCTGCCGGTAATTTCCACCGCCCGGACTTCCAGCGTTTCTGTGTCGATCCCGATGTGTATCTTGCGCTTGATACGGCGCTTTGGGCCACCATGCTTGCGGGTTTGTCGGGAAAACAGTCCCCCGGAGTGTTTTCTGATCCTCCTCACTCCACTCGCCTTCGCCTTTGGCTTTGGTGCCGGTGCTATCAATCAGGAGGTTGAGCGGGCCGGTGCCACCACGATACGGCAGGCTGACATTCAACGTTTGTTGGCGGCGGCACAAGGTACTGAACCCCGGCACAGCCCAGTCCAACCTGATCAGCGGCAAGAGGCTCTCGACGAGCCCGGCCGTCTGCCGAAGCGGCATGCCAAACTGCACCTTCATCGTCAGGCATGTGTGGATCGCAGCATCGCTGAAGCGCTGCTGCCTACCGCGCTTGCCGCTTGGTCAGGGCGTTCAGACCATCTTAGGATCAAACCAGATCGACAGCGATCCGCGTGGTTTCACAACGTCATTGTAATCCGGCAAGTGCGTGGTCTTGTACTTCGAAGCGGCCCAGCTGCTTATAACCTACAGCTATCATTCTGGATTCGTGAGGTGAATCATTGAACGGTAATTGTGCATCAAAGCCGGCGCGGATCAGGCCGCAGTCGACCGGGTGCAAATAGGTTGGCAATGCCGCTGGCACTGGTGGCCGAGGCGCCGCACGGTGAAATTGTCAGCCGGAAGCCCGCCGGGACCCCGCAGGAGACCAAGCTGCCTGCATCCAGTATAAGCGGCCCTGACGGCCAGACTGATCGGCTCATACAGGATTCAATAAAAACGATTCTGACGCTGAAGTGCTGCAGGCTACGGCACCTTTGCCGCAGCCTCAGCATCCAGACGCCAGTGATGGCAACGCAGAGAAACGCAGTGATCTTGCCGCCGTTCTGCGGGCCTGCCCTGAAGTGCAAACAGACTACCCTGGCAAGCTGCGGAATTGGCAGGACGCTGACCGGATTGCCGCGACGCTGTTGCAGATGATGGGGATCGGGATGCCTGTCCGCAGCGTTGCCCGGGCCGCCATGGGCCGCGCGCCCATTTTATGACTAGACATAATAACCTAAATGAGTAGTTTAATATTGAAATAGCAGCAAAGAGAATCGGGGGAAGTCCGTGACAGGGGATTTTGTTCTGACCGGCGCACAGCTGGCGACGATGGCCAGCACAGACACGCCATATGGGCTGATTGAAGACGGTGCGGTTGCGGTTTCGGACGGCACCATCGTCTGGGCCGGGCCAAGGCAGAAATTGTCAGCTGACAATTCTGCTTGGGAGCAGCGGGATCTTGGCGGCCGGCTGGTGACGCCGGGGCTGATCGATTGCCACACCCATATCGTTTTTGGCGGCAACCGCGCGATGGAGTTTGAGATGCGTCTGAACGGCGCGTCTTATGAAGAGGTCGCACGGGCAGGGGGCGGCATCGTCTCCACCGTGACCGCAACCCGCACCGCGTCGCTGGACGATCTGGTGCAGGACGCGCTGCCCCGTCTGGATGCGCTGATCGCCGAAGGCGCCACCGTGGTCGAGGTGAAATCCGGCTACGGGCTGGACCGCGATACCGAACTGAACATGCTGCGCGCCGCCCGCCGCCTGGGCGAGTTGCGCCCGGTGACGGTGAAAACCACCTTCCTTGGTGCCCATGCGGCGCCGGCCGAGTACAAGGGCCGCGATGACGCCTATATAGACGAGGTCTGCATTCCCGCCCTGCGCGCCGCCCATGCCGAAGGGCTGGTCGATGCGGTGGATGGATTCTGCGAGAACATCGCCTTTGCGCCGACGCAGATCGAACGGGTGTTCAAGGCGGCGCAGGAGCTGGGCCTGCCGGTGAAACTGCACGCCGAACAGCTGAGCCATCAGGGCGGCACCGCGCTGGCGGCGCAATATGGCGCGCTGTCCGTCGATCACGTCGAATACGCAAATGAGGATGACGCCAGGGCGATGGCCGCCAGCGGCTCGGTTGCGGTGATCCTGCCGGGCGCGTTCTATACCATCCGCGAAACCCAGATGCCGCCGATCGGCCATTTCCGCACCCACGGCGTACCGATGGCGCTGGCGACCGACTGCAACCCGGGCTCTTCGCCGCTGACTTCCTTGCTGCTGACGATGAACATGGGCTGCACCCTGTTCCGGATGACCCCGGAGGAGGCGCTGGCCGGCGTCACCCGCAACGCGGCCCGGGCGCTTGGGCTCAAGGACCGCGGAACCATTTCCGCCGGTATGCGGGCCGATCTGGCGGTCTGGGACGTGGAAACGCCCGGCGAGCTTGCCTACCGCATCGGCTTCAACCCGCTTCACACCCGTATCTATGAGGGCAAACGATGATCGAAATGATCCCCGGCACAGTGAACCTGTCGACGCTGGAAGATATCTACCGCAACCTGACCCCGGCCCGGCTGGATGCCTCCGCGCGTGAGCCGGTGGAGGCCGCCGCGCAGATGGTGGCAGATGCCGCTGCCGGAGAAGATGCCGTCTATGGCATCAACACCGGTTTCGGCAAGCTGGCCTCAACCAAGATCGCGCCCGCCGACACTGCCACCCTGCAGCGCAACCTGATCCTGTCGCATTGCTGCGGGGTCGGGGAGGCGCTGCCGGAGGACAAGACCCGGCTGATGATGACGCTGAAGCTGCTGTCGATGGGGCGCGGTGCGTCCGGCGTGCGCTGGCTGGTGATTGATCAGATCGAACAGATGCTGGAACGCGGCGTGGTGCCGGTGATCCCGTCGCAGGGCTCGGTCGGCGCATCGGGCGATCTGGCACCGCTGGCGCATATGGCGGCGGCGATGATCGGAGCCGGGGAGGCCACATACGAGGGCACCCGCATGTCCAGTGCCGAAGCGCTGAAAAAGGCCGGTTTAGAGCCGATTGTGCTGGGTCCGAAAGAAGGCCTGGGACTGATCAACGGGACCCAGTTTTCGACGGCCTGCGCGCTGGCCGGTCTGTTTGACGCCTGGCGCATGGCCGAAGCGTCGATGGCGATTGCCGCGCTGTCCACCGATGCCATCATGGGTTCTACCGCGCCGCTGATCGCCGATATCCACACCCTGCGCGGCCATGCCGGTCAGATCGACGTGGCGCAGCAGATGCGCGACATCATGGCGGGCAGTGAAATCCGCGAAAGCCACCGCGAGGGCGACACCCGCGTGCAGGACCCCTATTGCATCCGCTGCCAGCCGCAGGTGGTGGGCGCCGCGCTGGACGTGTTGCGGATGGCGGCCAGGACGCTGGAGATCGAAGCCAACGCCGTTACCGACAACCCGCTGGTTCTGGTGAACGAGGGGCGCATCGTCTCGGGCGGCAACTTCCACGCCGAGTATGTGGGCTTTGCCGCCGATCAGATTGCGCTGGCCGTGGCCGAAATCGGCGCGATTGCGCAGCGCCGGGTGGCCCTGATGGTCGATCCGACCCTCAGCCACGACCTGCCGCCGTTCCTGACGCCGGATCCGGGGCTGAACTCGGGCTTCATGATTGCCGAAGTGACCACCGCGGCGCTGATGAGCGAGAACAAGCATCTGGCCAACCCCTGCGTGACCGACTCGACCCCGACTTCGGCCAACCAGGAAGACCATGTGTCGATGGCCGCCCACGGCGCGCTGCGGCTGACAAAGATGAACGCCAACCTGTCGGTGATCCTGGGCGTCGAAATGCTCTGCGCTGCGCAAGGGGTGGAGGCGCGCGCGCCGCTGAAAACTTCCGAACGCTTGCAGGATGTGCTGGTAATGCTGCGCGGGGAGATCCCGTCGCTGGCAGAGGACCGCTATCTGGCGCCCGATATCGAGGCTGCAAGTGCCATGATCCGTGCAGGCCGTGCTGCCGATGCGGCCGGGGTGAAGGTGGCCGCATGATCGAGGTTACTCAAGGATCATCACCGCTGGTGCTGGGGCTGCCCCACACCGGCACCGATGTGCCGCCGGAGATTTGGGACTGCCTCAATGAAACCGGCCGGGCGCTGGCGGATACCGACTGGCACATCCACGATCTCTATGCGGGGCTGGCCGGAGACGTCACCACCGTCCGCACCCCTATCCACCGCTATGTGATCGACGTGAACCGCGATCCCGCCGGGGTCAGCCTGTACCCCGGGCAAAACACCACCACTCTGGTGCCGCTGACCGATTTTGACGGGCAGGGGATCTGGCGCGAGGGCATGGAACCGGACGCGGCGGAAACCGGTCGCCGCCGCGACGCCTATCACGCGCCCTATCATGCTGCCCTGGCGGCGGAGCTGGAGCGGGTGAAGGCGGTCCACGGCTTTGCGATCCTCTATGACTGCCATTCGATCCGGGGCGACATCCCGTTTTTGTTCGAGGGCCGGCTTCCGGATTTCAGCATCGGCACCAATCTGGGCGCGACTTGCGATGTGTCGATCGAGGCGCTGACCGTCGCCCGCTGCGACGCGGCCGAAGGCTATACCTCGGTGCTGAACGGCCGTTTCAAGGGCGGCTGGACCACGCGGCATTACGGGCGGCCCGGCGACGGGCTGCACGCGATCCAGATGGAACTGGCGCAGGCGACCTACTGCCAGGAGGCGGCGCCCTGGGCCTATCTGCCGGAGCGTGCAGACCGCCTGCGCGCCCATCTCACCAAAATTCTGACTGATCTCAAAACCTGGAGGCCCTCGGCATGAGCGATCCCCGCAAGAACACCCGCGATATTTTTCCGCCCACCGGCACGGAGCTGACCGCCAAGTCCTGGATGACCGAAGCGCCGCTGCGGATGATGATGAACAACCTGCACCCCGACGTGGCGGAAAACCCGCATGAGCTGGTGGTGTACGGCGGCATCGGCCGCGCCGCGCGCACCTGGAAGGATTTCGACATGATTGTCGAGAGCTTGAAAAACCTGGAGGAAGACCAGACCCTGATGGTGCAGTCCGGCAAGCCGGTCGGCGTCTTCCAGACCCACAAGGACGCGCCCCGCGTGCTGATTGCCAACTCCAACCTGGTGCCGCATTGGGCCAATTGGGACCACTTCAACGAGCTGGATAAGAAAGGCCTGATGATGTACGGCCAGATGACCGCCGGCTCGTGGATCTATATCGGCACCCAGGGCATCGTGCAGGGCACCTATGAGACCTTTGCCGAGGCCGGGCGCCAGCATTTCGACGGCGACCTGACCGGCAAATGGATCCTGACCGGCGGCCTGGGCGGCATGGGCGGCGCGCAGCCGCTGGCGGCTGTGTTTGCCGGTGCCTGCTGCCTCGCGGTGGAGTGCAACCCCGACAGCATCGATTTCCGCCTGCGCACCAAATACCTGGACGAGAAGGCTGAAACCCTGGACGAGGCGCTGGAGATGATCGCGCGCTGGACCGCAGCGGGCGAGGCGAAATCCGTGGGCCTTCTGGGCAACGCGGCCGATGTCTTTGCCGAGCTGGTCGAGCGCGCCAAGGCTGGCGGCATCCGCCCCGATATCGTCACCGACCAGACCTCGGCGCATGACCCGGTCAACGGCTACCTGCCGCAGGGCTGGACCATGGCCGAATGGAAGGAAAAGCGCGAGACCGACAAGAAAACGGTTGAGAAAGCCGCCCGTGCCTCGATGAAGGTGCAGGTCAAGGCGATGTGCGATTTCCACGCGATGGGCGTGCCCACGGTGGATTACGGCAACAACATCCGCCAGATGGCGCTGGAGGAAGGGCTGGAGAACGCCTTTGACTTCCCTGGTTTTGTGCCCGCCTATATCCGGCCGCTGTTCTGCCGCGGCATCGGCCCGTTCCGCTGGGCGGCGCTGTCGGGTGACCCGGAAGACATCCGCAAGACCGACGCCAAGATGAAGGAACTGTTCCCCGAGAACGAAGGCCTGCACCGCTGGCTGGACATGGCGCAGGAACGGATTGCCTTCCAGGGCCTGCCGGCCCGGATCTGCTGGATCGGTCTGGGCGACCGCCACAAGGCGGGCCTTGCGTTCAACGAGATGGTCAAGAACGGCGAGCTGAAAGCACCGGTTGTCATCGGCCGCGATCACCTGGACTCCGGTTCGGTGGCCTCGCCCAACCGTGAGACCGAGGCGATGATGGACGGCTCCGACGCGGTGTCCGACTGGCCGCTGCTGAACGCGCTGCTGAACACCGCCTCGGGTGCCACTTGGGTGTCGCTGCACCACGGCGGCGGCGTCGGCATGGGCTTCTCGCAGCATTCCGGCGTGGTGATCTGCTGCGACGGCAGCGAGGACGCCGCGCGCCGCATCGGCCGGGTGCTGTGGAACGACCCGGCGACCGGCGTGATGCGCCACGCGGATGCGGGCTATGACATCGCCAAGGATTGCGCACGGGAACACGGGCTGAACCTGCCCGGCATCCTGGGGTAACCTGAAAAAGGCTGAAATCCAGAGCGGATTTCAGCCCCCGAGAATTAATGTTTCAGGGCCGTTCTTCCCGCAGAAGAGCGGCCCTTTTCAATCGCTGCGCCAACGAAGCCCGCGGGTCAGCAGCAGGCGCTGCACCCGGCCCGGATAATCGGAACAGATCGCGTCGACGCCCAGATCGATCATCCGCTCAATGTCTTCGGGCGCGTTGGCGGTCCAGACAATCGTCACCAGCCCCAGGTCGCGGGCACGGGCCAATGATTGCGGTGTGATGTCCAGGTAGCAGGGGCACCAGAACCGCCCCCGGGCTGCGGCAACGCGATCCGGCAGTTCCAGCACTGTGCAGTCCGCCACCGGGTTCACCGCCTTGGAGGACTCCTCGCCCGCCTCATCGGTGTTCTCCTGCAGCTGGGTCAGGAAGGAGGCGGGCATTTCCGGGGCAATCCGCTGGCAGTCGGCCAGCAGATTCCAGTCGAAACTGTGCAGCACCGTGCGCGGTTGCATACGGGCGGCGCGGACCACGGAAACGACCGCTTCGACCAATGCCTGGCGCGCGGCGGTGTCGGCCAGAAGGTCCGGGTCGGATTTGATCTCCAGAAGCAGATGCACGCGCTGATGCTGCGGCTGCTGCAGCAGCGCCAGCAGATCCGCAAGGCGGGGAATGCGCAGGCCGGTCAGGAAAGCCTGATCCGGAAACTGCCGCCCATAGGCGCTGGCGCCATCCAGCCCGCCCACATCATAGGCCTGCAACTCGGCATAGCTGAGGGCCGAGATCTTGGGTTCGGCGCCTTGCAGCCAGTTGCCATTGGCATCGCGGACCATCGACCGTGTCAGATGGTGGTTGTGGGTGATCACCACCACCCCGTCGCGGGTGGCGGTGACGTCCAGTTCCAGCAGCTCCACCCCGGTGTTCAGGGCAAATTCGAAACCTTCCAGGGTGTTTTCCGGCAGCACGCCCCGGGCGCCGCGGTGGCCGACCAGCCGGATCACGCCCGGCGCGCCTGCAAAGGCAGGGATCTGGGGGAAGGCCATCAGTCTGCCAGACGTTTGCCGGAGGCGGCGTCGAACAGGTGGGTGAGTTCAGGCGTGGCCGAAAAACGGCGGATGCTGCCGATGCCGTCATCGGCATGGCCCTGAATGCTGGCGGTGAGGGCGTGCTCGGTGCCCTGCAGGCGTCCGTGGATCAATGTGTTGGCACCCAATTGCTCCAGCAGGTCCACCTGCAGCGCGATGGAACCGTTTTCGTCCGCCGTCAGGTGTTCGGGGCGCAGGCCCAGGGTTGCCGCGCCGGAATGGGCCGAGGCAACCGGCAGCACCGTGCCGCCGGGCAGGGTGGCCTGGCCGGGGTTCAGGTCAGCCGGGAAGAAGTTCATTGCCGGGCTGCCGATGAAACCGGCGACAAATACCGAGGCCGGGCGGTCATACAGCTCAATCGGGGTGCCGAACTGCTCGACATAGCCGCCGTTCAGCACCATCAGCCGGTCGCCCAGCGTCATTGCCTCGACCTGATCATGGGTCACATAGATCGAGGTCACTCCCAGCCGCTGCTGCAGCTTGCGGATCTCCAGCCGCATCTGCACCCGCAGCTTGGCGTCGAGGTTCGACAGCGGCTCGTCAAACAGGAACACTTGCGGATCGCGCACGATGGCGCGGCCCATGGCAACCCGCTGGCGCTGGCCGCCCGACAGCTGCCGCGGCTTGCGGTCGAGGTATTGCCTGATCTCCAGGATCTCGGCGGCCTCCTCGACGCGTCGGTTGATCTCGTCTTTCGGCAGTTTGCGGATCTTCAGGCCGTAAGCCATGTTCTGGCGCACCGACATATGCGGGTACAGCGCGTAGTTCTGGAACACCATGGCGATGTCGCGCGCCGAAGGCTCCAGCTCGTTCACCCGGCGGCCGCCGATTGATATTTCGCCGGAGGTCACGCTTTCCAGCCCCGCCACCATCCGCAGCAGCGTGGACTTGCCGCAGCCCGAAGGGCCGACGATGACGATGAATTCGCCGTCCTTGATGCCGCCTTCGACATGGTGCAGCACCTGGGTCGGGCCGTAGGATTTCACCAGATCTGTGAGTTGAATATCAGCCATTTCGGGGCGCCTTACTTATCGGTTTCCGTCAAGCCCTGCACAAAGAGCTTTTGCATTGCGATGACCACGAACACCGGCGGGATCATCGCCAGCAGGGCGGTTGTCATGATGATGTTCCACTGCGGGCTTTGCTCCGCGGCCTCCAGCATC
>NZ_JAXMOX010000076.1:0-19739 GCF_034669605.1 Leisingera sp. | reverse complement strand
GACGCTGTTTTCCAGCACCCGCACCGCCGCGCCCGCGGGCCAGTTCAGCACGAAGACATCGGTGAGAACGGTGTCGGCACCGGTGGCGGCGGCGACGCGGTCCTTGTGATAGGGGTGGGCAAAGGATTCATCGGTGGCAAGAAAGGCGGTGCCGCACTGGATCCCGGCCGCCCCCATGGCCAGATAAGCGGCCAGGTCCGCGCCGGTGGACAGGCCGCCCGACGCGACGACAGGGACAGACACCGTTTCCAGAATTTCTTCCGTCAGGCCGCGGAGCGGCTGGCGGCCGTGGACATGGCCGCCGGCCTCAAGCCCCTGGGCGATGATCACATCGGCGCCGGCGGCTTCGGCGGCGCGGGCGGCCTCGACGGTGCCGACCTGATGCAGAACCAGGCGGCCCGCCGCCTTTGCCCGGGCCACGGCCTCGGGCACAACATCCCAGAAGAAGGTGAAGGCGGGAACGCCGAGATCGAGGCAGCAGCCGATCTGCGCATCGAGCAGGCCGGGCTCGGTTGCCGCAGGGATCACATTCACCGCGAACGGCCGGTCCGTGGCGGCCCGCAGACGGGTGACCTCTTCGGTGATCAGCGCCGGGCTTTCGCGCACCATGCCGAGCATGCCGAAACCGCCGGCATTGGCGACGGCAGCGGCCAGTTCCCAGCGGGATACCCCGCCCATGCCTGCCAGCAGGACCGGGTAATCGCGGCCCAAGAGGCTGCACAGGGCAGTTGCGCTGCCGGAAGCCGTCATCATGCGGATCTCCTGTGCCGGGGCGAACCTGTCTGCGCCGCTCTGCCGGGCAGGGTGAAGCGTGCAGGGCTGCACGTCAAGCGGGAGGCTGCCGCCTTGGCGGCGCCGGTGCGGCGGGGCGTGCCGGTGCCTCAGCCCGGGGGGCGAAGAAGGCCGCGGCAAAGGCGGTGAAGGCCTGGATCACCGGCCGTTTCAGCGCATCGCCGCGGTGGGCCAGCGCAATCTGGTGCCGCGGCGGACGGCCCGCGAGCGGCACCCGGACAACCGGGTTGCCGTCATAGCAGGCGCCGTCGGGCAGGTCGGTCGCCAGCAGGCCGGCGCCGAACCCGTTGGCCACCATCGACCGCAGCATCTCGATCGAGCCGGTTTCATGCGCCACCCGCACCGGATAGCGGGCGTTCTGCTGCAGCGACAGGAAATAGCCGCGGCTGTGGGGCAGGTTCACCAGGATGATGGGCTCCTGCGCCAGGTCTTCGGCGCTGACGCCGGGCAGCCCTGCCAGCCGGTGCCCGGAGGGCAGCAGGGCGTAGGGTTCGGCGGCCATCAGCGGTGTGATCGCGAAATCCGACGGAACCCCGAAATCATAGAGCAGCGCGAGATCGATCCGGCCCTCGCTGAGCCAGTCGAACAGCGTTTGCAGATCGCCCTCGCGGAGGCGGACCTCGGCGCCGGGGCGGCTGTCCATGAAGCGGCGCACCAGCTGCGGCGCATAGCGGGGGCCGAGGGTGGAAAACACCCCGAGGTTCAGGAACTCGGGCGTGCCTTCGCCGCCGCCCAGAACCCAGCGGGCCTGGCTTTCCAGTTCGCGCAGCTGGGCGAGCTTGTGCTGGCCGAACGGCGTCAGCTCCATGCCGCGGCCGGGGATGCGGACAAAGAGCTTCTGGCCGAACACCTCTTCGCAGCGGGCGATGGCGTGCGACACCGAGGGCTGCGAGGTGTTCAGCGCGCGGCTGGCCCCTGCGGTGCTGCCGGCGGCGGCCACAGCCAGCAGGATTTCGACCTGGCGGAAGGTCAATGGTATATTCAAAGCGGTATACCCTTTATACGTATCCAGTATTTCCAGATATATCCTCCCGGCGGCTATCCTGCAGCAAGCAATTGATGGGGGAAGCATGTTCGACAATGACGAGACCGCAGGCCGCAGGCCGCTGGAGGGGGTCCGGGTGCTGGATTTTTCCCGGGTTCTGGCCGGTCCCTACTGCACCGCGCTGATGGCCGATCTTGGTGCCGAGGTGATCAAGGTGGAGCCGCCCGCGGGCGATGATTACCGCCACATCGGCCCGTTCAAAGACGGCGAAAGCCTGCTGTTCCAGTCGGTGAACCGCGGCAAGAAATCCATCGTTCTGGATCTGAAATCCGCCGAAGGCGCGGCGGCGGCCCGGGCACTGGCGGCGGAGAGCGATGTTCTGATCGAGAATTTCCGCCCCGGCGTGATGGAGCGGTTCGGGCTCGGCCCGGAGGCCTTGTGCGCGGCCTGTCCGCAGCTGGTCTATGTCTCGGTCTCCGGCTTCGGCCAGACCGGCCCGAACCGGATGCTGCCGGCCTATGACATCATCATCCAGGCGATGAGCGGGCTGATGGACGTGACCGGCGCCGAGGACGGCCCGCCGATGATGGCCGGGGACGCCTTTGCCGATGTGGCGGGGGGCATGTTCGCGGCCTTCGGGGCGATGGTGGCGCTGTTCGACCGCGCCCGCAGCGGCCGGGGGCGGCATGTCGACCTGGCGCTGTATGACTCGCTGGTGTCGATGATGCCGGTGCTGGCCTGCCGGGCGCTGATGGCCGGGGAGACGCCGAAGCGGACCGGCAGCAAGCACGCGCTGTCGGCGCCGTTCGGCACCTATCCGGCCAGCGACGGCAGCTTTACCGTCGCGGTGCTGAACGACCGGCTGTTTGCAAAGTTCGCGGCAGCCATCGGCGCGCCGGAGCTGGCGGAGGAGCCGCGGTTCGCCAGCGACAGCCTGCGGCGGCAGAATGAGCCGGCGCTGGCGCAGCATATCGAACGCTGGGCGGCGGTCCGGGACGTGCAGAGCGTCGCCGCGCTGCTGTCCGAGGAGGGCATCCCGGCCGCGCCGCTGAGTTCGGTGCCGGAGGCCTGGGCGTCGCCGCAGGCACAGGCGCGGGAGCTGGCAACGCCCGTCACCCACCCTGCGCTCGGCACGCTGAGCGTGCCGGAGCAGCCGGTTCATTTCAGCGGTGCGCCGCGCGGCGGGCGGCAGGCAGCCCCGGACCTGGGAGCGCACACGGATGAAATCCTGCAGCAGCTGCAGAAAGGAGAGGCCAAATGAGCGGTGACCTGAACAGTGAAGAACAGGCCGTCATCGGCCAGATCGAGCGGTTTTCGAACGAGGTGCTGGCGCCTGCCGCTGCCGCGATCGATGCCGAGGGGACATTCGCGGCCCTGCACCGCCCGGCGCTGGCGGAGATGGGCATCATGGGGATGAACCTGCCCGAAGCCTATGGCGGCATTGGCCTCAGCGGTCCTGCGCTCTATTGCGCGGTGGAGGCCATCGCCGGCGCCTGCGGCTCCACCGCGTCGATGCTGACGGCGCATTTTCTGGCGACGGATTCTCTGCTGCTGGGCGCGGATGAGGCGCTGAAGCAGCGGCTGCTGCCGGCTGCCGCGTCGGGCGAGGCGCTGGGGGCGTTTGCCCTGACCGAGCCGATGGCCGGCTCCAACCCGGCCGACATGCGCACCACCGCCGCCCGCGACGGCGACGGCTACCGGCTGAAAGGCTCCAAATGCTTCATCTCGAACGCGGGCGGCGCGGATTTCATCGTGGTCTATGCCAAGACCGACAGCAGCGCAGGCGCGCGCGGGGTCAGCGCCTTTGTAGTGGAACCGGGCAAGACGGACGGGGTGGAGATCGGCAGGCACGAGGAAACCATGGGGCTGCGCGGCGGCCATGTGTTCCCGGTCTCATTTGACTGCCACGTGCCCGCAGAAAACCGGCTCGGCGGCGAAGGCACCGGATTCCGCACCGCGATGAAGGTGCTGGACAACGGCCGGATCGAGGTCGCGGCGCAGGCGACCGGCATTGCCCGCGCGGCGCTGGATGCGGCGGTGTCCTATGCCAGGGAACGCGAGGTCGGCGGCCAGCCGATCGGCACTTTCCAGGGGCTGCAATGGATGCTGGCCGACAGCGCCACAGAACTGGCGGCGGCGCGGGCCCTGGGCCTGCAAGCCGCCCGCAAGCGGGGCACGGGTGAGCGGTATTCCTCGGACTCGGCCTTTGCCAAGCTGTATGCCAGCGAGGCGGCCTGGCGCATCGCAGACCGGGCGCTGCAGATCCACGGCGGTTACGGCTATACCCGCGATTTCCCGCTGGAACGCTACCTGCGCGACTTGCGGATCTTCCGGATCTACGAGGGGTCGTCGGAAATCCAGCGCACCATCATTGCCCGCGACCTGCTGAAGTAGCGTTTCAAGATTGGCTTGGATTTGCTTTTTCGCCCTTCTTAGAGTTGCTTAAACGCGGTGGAATTGAGGACTTGTCGAGAAGGCTGTTTAGGACGCGCCGGCGTTGATCAAGCTCCGCTCCCGCCTTCGATGGTCCGCATATTTGAGGGGCGCCGGTGATCCATTGGCGGAGACACACTCTTGTACCGATCCCCAGCGCCAGGTGCAGAATTGAGAGCTATGCGTACAGATGATCGTTACTGAATGAAAACAAGTGCGCAATGGAGAAGGTCAGAAACACATCTATCTTCGGCCAACATCCAAGGTTCGATTGTACAAAAAAGAGCCCGCACCGTTTAGGTGCGGGCAAGTCGGGGAGGGTCAATTAAGAACTTTACAAGTCTTCGCGGCTTATTTCTTCATCATGAGTTTCTGCAGGTGCCATTCGCCGGAACTGCCCTTCGCCAAGATAGACCCAGCTGACCCCCTCGCTTGTCGCGAGAAACTCATTTGCGTATCCGCTACTGATCTCAGCCTGCGGGTTCCCTGGCAGAACGATAGTCTTCATCAGCAAGGCATAGAGCACGAGGCCCAGCGGGAATCCGATGACGAATGCGTACTGCGAATACCAGGCTGCAATGCCTCCAGCCACTATCCATGCAATCAAGCCCGCTGGATTGAAACCGCCAGAGTAGCGGAACTGGCCATCGGTCTTGAACAGGTCCGGCACGTTGAGGCGGCGCTTCCTCAGAATGTAATAGTCGGCCACCATTATGCCGCCGATGGCAGACAGAAATGCCCCGTAGTAGCCCAGGAAGACGAATAGATTGTTCAGAATTTCCCATGGGAAGCACAGCGTGCCGACGACTCCCGCAAGCGCAACGCCTACCTTGTAGTTAATCACGCGCGGCGCAAGGTTGATGAAGGTCAGCGCTGAGGGGATGAGGTTTGCGGAGTTGTTAGTGGACCACTGTGCCAGTACCACCAGCGCAAGCAAAATGACTAGCGACAGTCCCTCACCTTCGCCTTGGATGACTTCGATCGGGTTCCAATTGCCGGTAGCAATGAACGAAACGCCTCCGATACCAGCAATAAGTGCTTGGGTGACCGGCAAGGCAACCAATTGCGCAAGAAAGACGTTCTTGTTGCGCGAGACAAAGCCTTTGGCTCCAGCATCGGTCTTCACAAACCGCGTCAGGTTGGGAATGTCGATGGCAAGCGTCGACCAGAAGCCCAGGTTGGCGATAAAAAGCACCAGCAGGGACATTTCACCAGTCCCTTCAAAAGTCCAAATGTTCACACCTTGTGTCGAGGCGACACCTTCCAGCGTATAATACATCCAGATCGAAATCGCGATAATGGCAGGTGCTGCCAGCGACGCAAGCCGTTCAACCGATTTGATCCCCATCGCGGTATTCACGATCTGGATGATGCCGAACACTGCGTACCAAACGATCCAGTTGTCGAAGTCCAGAAAGTACTGGCCAATCCCGTTCAGAGCCAGCGCTCCGAGGTATGTTTGAATGCCGAACCACATTGCGGCAACCAAGCCACGGGAGATAGCCGGAAGATGCGTGCCGTAAATGCCAAACGGCGCGCGAAGGTAGACGGCAAAGGACAAGCCATGTTCGGTACCGATATCAGCTGTCAGCACCATGAATGCGCCAATCCCGATGTTGGCTAGCATGATCACCAGGATAACCGTTGCCAGCGGAACACCACCGCCAACCCCGGCTGCACCTAGTGAATAAGTTGCGATGATGACTGCAATTCCGACCCATATCCAAGCATAGCCAATCAAGCCGAGCGGACGCTGCCCCAGCAGTGTCGGTAGGATGGATTCTTCAAGCAAGCCAGTGCGTTCATGTTCCGCTTCGCGGATTTTCTCGGTCATTGTCATTGTTTGATTTCCCTGTTGGTTGAATTGCCGGCACAAGGGGACGTGCCGATCTTCGAAGGCGGTGTTCCGAAGCGTTCGGAAAAGCACCTTGAAAACTGTGTCCGAGACGAGAAGCCTGCCGCGACAGCCACATCTAGGAGCTGCATATTCGTTTCAACCAGCAGACTGTGTCCAAAATCGAGCCGTAAATTTCGGTAGTATTTGGCCGGTGAAATGCGGAGCAGCTTCTTGAACAACCTCTCGAGCTGCCGACGCGAACACCCGCATTCCTTGGCGATCTCGTCCAAGCACAAAGGGCTCTCCAAGTTGCGTTCCATTATTTCGATTGCGGCTGTGACATGCCTGTTCCGCGCATTGTTGGCGAAAGCGAAGGAGGTTTTTTGTGGAGTTCCCGGCGGACGCGCCACACCATGCAGACACATGTCCCCCACAGCTTGCGCGAAGGCCTTGCCATAATCTCTGGAAATTAGTGCCAGCATCATATCCGTTGCGGCATGTCCGCCGCCGCAAGTCATAAGCGGCCCATCAAATTCGAAGATCTTTTCGCTGCTCTCCAGGTCAGGAAAAAATTCTCGGAAACTCGCTTGGTTTTCCCAATGGAGCGTAAAACGCTTATCCTGAAGCAGTCCGAGCCGCGCTAGGGTGAAAGCACCGGTACACAGAGCCCCGAGTTTTCCTCCCATCCGGGAAAACCTGCGCAGGGCCCGCAGTGTCTGTGCGGATGCCGCATTGTGCGGATCCGTACCAGAACACACAAGCACCTGATCGGGTGTTTGCAAGTCGTGCAAACTGGATTGCGCATTCAGTTCAACGCCACAGGAGCTTGCGACTGCCGAGGCATCTGCCACCGTGTGCCAGCGGTAGAGTTCATGCTGCGAGAGCTGGTTTGCGACACGCAGAGGTTCGATGGCGCTGCTCAGGGCCAGCATCGTGAACCTGGGCAGCAGAAAAAAGCAGATGTCGCGCGGAGGCACGGCATCTTTGACCGCGAAATAGGCCGCGCTCTTCGGTATGAAGCTGCGATAGCTTGTCATTCTCTCGGTGTTCATGCCGGCCTCCGCACTTGTCAACGCAAGGTGTCCATCGTCTGGCGGAGGGCCTCGGTCGCCGCCGCATCAACGGTTTCGGCGTCCAGATCGAGCACAACCCCATAGATGTCGCGGGCGTGCTGCGGTGAGCAGAAGCCATCCAGGACATCATCCAGAACCTTTTCCGGAGTGCGTTCCAGCGGGCTGCCATAGCCGCCGCCGCAGGGGCTGTAGTAAGCCATCACGTCGTCTTTACGGACTTCCTCGCCATGGAACTTGGAATGCATCTGACGCGGAGGTTCAGTACTGGAGAAGTTGTAGATCTCGCACTTCCCGGCCGCACCTTCCATTCCTCCGAAAATCCCCCATGGCACATTCGTATGCCGTTCGCTCTCATGGGTGATAATGCCATCGGTCAGCATCCGCTGGCTCTTCACAACGCCGATCCCGCCGCGGTGTTTGCCTGCGCCAGGCATTACATCATCGCGCAACTCGTACCGCTCGCAAATCATCGGGATATGCATCGCGAGGTCTTCCAACGGATTGTTGCGGGTGTTGGCCATCAGATTGTCAATGGCGTCAGGGCCATCAGAATCCGGGCGGCCGCCATAGGCCCCTTCGTTCACTTCCAGGAACACCCAGTACTCCCCGTCGTCCCGTACTCCTGCGTAAGATGCAAAGGAAATGCTGGCAGACGACCCGGCAATGATTTCCTCGGGCAGGACCGGCGCCATTGCTTTCAGGATCAGGTCAATCATGAAGTTGCACTGGGTGAAGCGGGCCTCGGCGGAAGCCGGCGCAATCGGATTAAAGATCGTGCCTTCCGGAGCGGTCACTTTGATTGGCCGGAAGGATCCCTGGTTTGACGGTACCCTGGTGTCAGAAGTAGCGGTGTCCAGCAGCAATTTGCGGAAGGCCGCGAATGCCGCCACCTTTGTGGATCCTTCAAATGGCACGTTGTAGGCTGTTGGCGTCTGCGGCGCTGACCCGGTCAGGTCGACTTCGATGGTGTCTCCGACAACCCTTACACAGACCTTCACCGGCAGCGTCTGGCCGCGGTTGCGCCCATCATCATCCAGCCAGCCTTCGGCACGGTATTCACCATCCGGAATGTCCGAGATCCTCTGCCGCAGCATTGTCTCGGAATAGTCCATCAACTGGTTGCAGGCGCCGAACACCAGATCCTTGCCATAGCGTTCCATCAATTCCTTGAAGCGCTTCACACCAAGCCTGGCCGAAGCGATCTGTGCCTCGATGTCATCCACAAGCTGGCGTGCGGCACGTGAATTATTGCGGATGAAATTCCACATTGTCTCATTGCGCTCACCCTTCCGGTAGAGCTTAGTACCCGCAAAGAGCATGCCCTCGGCATAGACATCCGGCACATCGATGATCAGGCCAGGTGTAGCGGCGCCGATATCGATATGATGCGCGGTATTGCCCGCGTAACCGACCAGTTCACCCTCGTGAAAAATCGGAATGACAATCGCCAGATCAGGTGTATGCGACGAACCCAGGTAGGGATGGTTGTGGACGACAACATCCCCTTCATACCATTCGCCATCGTCCAGAGAATCCGCGATACCCTGGAGATACCCCGGAATCGAGCCGATGTGCATCGGCGTGGATTCAGACTCGCAGAGCGTGTTGAAGTCTGTGTCGAACAGCCCGGCGCCCAGATCTTCGGACTCCCGAATAATCGAGGAGAAGGACATGCGGAACAGAACATGTGCCATTTCCTCAGCAATGGTTTCGATGGAACCCCGGATGACCTGAAGGGTGACCGGATCGATCGGTTTATTGATGTCTTTTGGCATTGGTTTTCCTCCCTCAGGACTTGCTCAAGCGCAGGCTTCCGAAGTCCTGAACCTCGGCGGCGTAGCCGGGCGGCAGCAGCGTTGTTGAATTGTGCTGGATGATGATGGCCGGGCCTTCCACACGGGTGCCCGCGCCAAGCTTTCCGCGATCCAGGCGCGGTGTCATATGCACCGATCCATCGTCGAAGATGGTTTCGCGCTCGTACATGAAGGCTGCCTTGATATCGTCCTGGCTGCCTAATGAAAGCGGTGTCAGCTCCAGGTGCCGGACACTTGCCGACGCGATGACCCGCACGTTGTAGAGCTCGACAAGGCTGTCATCGAAGGAGTATCCGTAATCTGCCTTATGCTGCTTATGGAACGCGCTGATCACGTCCGGTACGTTTTCCAGCGCCAAGCCTTCCTTCGGCATGGGCACGCGCAGCTCGAAACCTTGGCCGTGATAGCGCACTTCGGCGATAACGTCGAAATTCTGCTGCACTTCCGGGATGCCGTCATTCTCAAGATCGGCTTTGCCGACATTTTTCAATTCAGCAACGGTTGCGTTCACCCTGTCGATGGCGCCCTGGTCGGCATTGAACAGACTGGTGATGACAGAGCGGGTGTGCTCGTACTGAAGGTCAGTGCCCAGCAGGCCCATGGCAGCTGTGATCCCAGGCGCGATCGGAACAAGCACGTCCTTCGCGGAAACAAGCTCGGCCAGGGCAACACCATGGAAGGGGCCTGCGCCGCCAAACGGCATGAGCGAGAACTCACGAGGGTCATAGCCGCGCGCTACTGAGTTGGATCGGATCGTCAGCGCCATATTGTTGTTGACGATCTTGATGATCCCAAGCGCGGCCTCGGTAACCGAAACACCCAGAGGATCAGCGATCTTTTCCTTGATTGCCTTGTGGGACAGCTCAGGATCCAGCGGCAGATCACCACCAAGAAACTTGTCCGCATCCATGCGGCCCAATACGACTTGCGCGTCGGTCACGGTCGGCTCTGTGCCGCCGCGGTTGTAACAAGCAGGCCCAGGCTCTGAACCAGCTGAGCGGGGTCCGACGTTGAAACCGCCTGCCTCATCGAGATAAGCGATTGACCCGCCGCCCGCGCCGATGGTTTCCAGGTCGATCATCGGGGCCATGACCGCATGTCCCGATACCAGGGTGTCGCGCGGGTTCTTGATACGCATTTCTCCAGCAGCAATGGTGGAAATGTCAGCCGACGTACCGCCAATATCCACGGTAAGGATGTTATCGGTCCCTGCCAGCCGTGCTTCAGAAAGCGCACCCAGTACGCCGCCGGCGGGACCGCTCATCAGAATGCTCACGGGCTTTCTGGCACATCCATCAATAGTGGATATTCCGCCATTGGACTGGATGACGCGCAGCTTGGCTGGAATACCGCCATCCTTGACCTTCTGCTCAAGATTGCGAAGGTACCAGGCAGACCGCGGGCCGACAAAAGCGTTCATGGCAACCGTGGAAAACCGCTCGTATTCGCGAATGACGTTTGCCACATCGGAGGACACCGACACATAGGCATCGGGGATTTCTTCCTGCACGATGTCACGGGCGCGCTTTTCATGCGCGTCGTTCAGGAAAGAAAACATGAAACCGATGCAGACGGACTTGATGCCGCGCTTCCGGAACAGTGCGCACGCACTGCGGATTTCATCCTCGTTCAGCGGCGTCTCGATCTCACCGGTAGGCGGCAGGATGCGTTCAGTGATAGCGATCCGGTTGCGCCGTTTAACGAGCGGCCGGTTCTGCCAAGGCACTTCGAAATGCAGTGAGAAGTTGTGCGGCCGCTTGTGGCGGCCGATGTGCAAGATGTCGCGGAAGCCTTTCGTCGTCAGCATCCCGACTTCAGCGCCGTTATGCTCGATGGTAATGTTCGTCGCAACAGTCGTGCCGTGATTGATGACTTCGATCGCCTCCTTGTCGATCCCGGCAATTTCGCAAATCTGGTGAATACCCTCGACCACGCCGATAGATTGGTCTTTCAAGGTGCTGGGCACTTTATGGAAAAAAGTACCCTTATTACATTCCAATACGAGGTCGGTATTTGTACCGCCTACGTCAACGCCGATGCGAGCCATGATGTCCTCCAATTCCTCCCTGTCCGGGAGAGCGCTTGAGCACCCTCCCGGAAATCTTTTCAGCGCTTAACGGTTGTTGACGGTGTTGAGATAATCGACACAGGTATCGACGGTCTCGACGTCGCCAAACTTCGCGTCGATGTCGAACAGGTTCCAGGCGACGGCACCCGGAACCCGGTCGCCGATTGCCTCTTTCACTGCAATCGTGCGGAAGCCGTCGGCAATACCGTCGCAGATTGTCTGGCGCACGCAGGCGCAAGCGGTCACGCCGGTCACCAGGATGGTGTCAACGCCGTTGGCGCGCAGAATGCCGGCCAGTTCGGTGCCGTGGAACGAGCTCGCCCGTTTTTTCAGCAGCGTGTATTCGCCCTCGACCGGAGCAATCCGGCTGTCGATTGCCCACAGGTCCTTGTCAGCCAAATCCACCACATCAACCGGAATTTTGTCGTGCCACAGCCCCATGTCAGTGAACGGCGCCTTCCGATCGGTGATCTCATAGGCGGTAGTGACATGGATGACCGGATGCCCGTTGGCCCGGCAGGCTTCCAACAGGCGCTGCATGCCGGGAATGATCTCGTTGTCCATCTTCTCCTGGTCGCAAGTGAATGGGTTTCCGGGGCGGGTCCAGGCATTTGCCAGGTCGACACTGACAAGGGCCGGTTTCTTGCCAAAGCCCACACGGCGCTGGAAGCCACGCTCTTTGTACAGTGCGGATGCAGCATCGAATGCCTCGTGCAGCATCTTATCCAGTGCTGCGTGATCAACATTACTCATTTTGTTGTCCTTCGATTTGGTAAGTCGCTATGTCTGCCTCAGTCAGCCCTTGCTGCATTGGCATCTTGATCGCGGGTTAGAGTTCCCATCTACAAAATCGGACACACACAGCTCATAAACAATCGCCGTATCGGCCACTATTGTTGTTGGTTTTGCATTAATCAAAAGCCTCGTGCTATTGCTCGGAAAATGAAGGGAATTTCTGAATGCCACTGACCCACACACCTCAGACGCGCGACTTGGAAGCCTTCAATGCAGTCGCAGTCGAACTCAGCTTCAGGCGTGCAGCGGAGCGCCTCTCGATAGACCAAAGCGCGCTCAGCCGACGCATCCGGCAGCTGGAAGAGCAGCTTGGCTATCAACTCATCCGGCGCACAACGCGCGAAGTTTCACTGACGGCCGCGGGTGAGGTCTTTTACGAACGGACCAGGCTTATCTCCTCTGAAATTTCTGCGGCCGTGCAAGCCGGGCGCATCGCAGCGGAGGGCAAGAAAGGGTTTTTGCGCGTCGGATACATGTCCTTCGCAGCGCTTGATCTCATGCCTGGGGTGGTGCGGGAATTTACCCGCCGCTACCCAGACATAGAACTGGAGCTGAAGTATATTCGCACTCAGGGGCAGAAAATTGAGCTGTCCCGAAACAACATTGATGTTGGCTTTATGCTTGGCCCATTCAAGCACCCCCAGTTCGAAACCCGAAAAGTGGCAAGCGAAAGACTCGTCGCGCTGTTGCCAGTAGATCATCGCTTGTCGACCCGCCCAACTGTCACACTCACTGAAATAGCCCAGTACCCCATGGTCTTGGGGAGCATGGCTGAATGGGATTTCTTCCGCCTGTTTATCGACGATGTGTTCTTGAGAAGCGGCAATTCCATCGATGTCAAATACGAAGCGTCAAATGCATTGGGGATCCTTGGCCTCGTCGGCAGCGGTCTTGGAGTTTCTGTCTATGCGCAGGGGATAACGAGGTTTCAGCCAAGAACGATTATGACGAAGCCAATTTCGGATTGCGAAGCCGAGATATCCACTCTCCTGGTTTGGAACCGAGCCTACAAATCGCCTGCACTCATGAACTTTATCGCAGTCGCAGAGGAGTTGATCAAAGGGCAGTGATTTATAGATTTGCCCCTTCGAAGCTCAATCCGTGAGCAGCGAGGTCATGCACGCTGCTTTGCGGATTTTAGTTTGGCAGATGAAAATTGAAATTGCGAACCGTTTAATGACTGACTGCTCTAACGCGGCTTTTCATCGTTTGCGCTATCACTGCGCCAAGGGCTACTTGCAGGCACTTATTCAATGCAGCAGGAAAACTAATGTCATTGTGAACCCTATGACCGTCACAAACTGGCGCATCAGATTAGTCTTGATGATGCGTCGGCTCATGCTAGCGCCCAAATATCCACCAATAGCCGAACTTGCGGCCATGACGAGTGCTTGCTCCCATGCAATCAATCCCGAGGCGATGAACGTCACGGCTGAAAAAAGCGAGACCACGGCTGATAGAATGCTCTTGAGACCATTCATACAATGCAGGTTGACGTAGCCAATGAGTCCGAATGCGGCCAGCAACATGATGCCAAGACCGCCGTTGAAGTATCCCCCATAAATCGACACCGCGAAAATGGACGCAGCAGATACGGCCATCCCGGCTTTGCCGGCGCCGCCGGATTGAATTTTGCGCAAAATGTTTGGCCCGAAGGCAAATAGAAAAGTCGACAGCAGCAAGAGCCAGGGCACGACCCATAGAAACGTATCGCCGGGTGTGATAGTCAAAAGCAGTGCGCCGAGAACGCTGCCGATGCCCCCTATACCGGCAATCGCTTTGAGTGACAGCGCTCCCTCGGATTGCACGTCGTGCCTAAACCCCCATGCGCTGCTTGCGTATCCCGGCAAGGCCGTCAGCGTTGCAGTTGCATTGGCGCTGACCGGAGAGACGCCGACATAAATCAGTGCAGGCAGGCTCAGAAACGTTCCGCCACCGGCCACGGCATTAAGCAAACCGGCAGCGGCCCCCGCAACTGCGAGAAGGAGAACTTCGAGTATTGTCATATTTGGGCAACCGGTTTGTTGAGGTCAGATGTATTTGGTTGTTGCCCAGTGCCGAGGCCAATCTGGCTCAGGTTGCGGAGCGGCAACTTGCTCTATTTCTTGCAAATCAGGCCGCTGCCGTCGCATATGCCACCACGCGCGCAAGCGCTGAAGTACGGTCCGATTGTCCGGATATTGAAAGAGGATGACACTTGCGTCTTCTTTGGCGCGTAATGCTTTTTGCGCAGCTTCAAGGTCGCGGAATACCTGCGCTTCAATTTCTTCGTCGCTCAGAGCCGGTGCAGAGGTGTCGAAGTCCTTCATGAGCATGGTCATCGGATATCCTCCTTTTGGATGACATCATCTCTGGCATGCATTAGCATTGGTCCGCAAATTGGTCTGAAAATGAGGGCTCGCATGGGGAGAAGTGTCAAAGTTGTTTTGGCTGATCTGCGCCAGGCCATTGACAAACTCGCACCCGTGAACGGGGAGCGTCTGCCGCCCGAGCGTGAACTGAGAAGCGTTCTGGACTGCAGCCGGGAAACCCTTCGTGCATGTTATGCGATCCTCGAACGGGAGGGCGAAATCTGGCGTCACGTTGGACAGGGAACCTTTCGGGGCCGCCGTCCAATCCATATGCCCATCCGCGACACGCTCCTTGTGGAAGGCGCCACTCCACCGGACCTGATGCGCGCGCGTTTATTGCTGGAGCCGCAGGTGGCTGCTGAAGCTGCTCTGCAGGCGGATGCGTCAGATATTGTACATTTGCGCTCTAAGGTTGCTGTCGGCCGCGCAGCAGGAGACAGGGCGGCGTGCGAACAGGCCGATGATGCGTTCCACCGCGCCGTGGCGGAAACTTCGCGCAATCCGGTGCTTACCGGATTCTTGATATACTTGTCAGGCGCGCGTCGTCGAGTTGCATGGCAACGGGAATGGGATCGCACTTACCGCAGGATTGCCCCTGATGAGTTTCAAACGATCCATAGCGATCAGCATGATCGGATTGTTGATGCGATTGCCGCCGCAGACCCAGACGCCGCGGCCAGTGCGATGAAACGCCATTTGAAGGTCATCGAAGCAGCCATGCTGGGCGAGGAACGCTGATGGGTGGTTAATTGACACCCGGACTTAACACGAAATGACTTTATTTAGTGACCTTTCGTTCTTGGTCTTGGCCGGGCTGATTGGCGGCGTTGTCAACGTCATGGCCGGAGGGGCCAAACTGTTTGTCTTCCCCATGCTCTTGGCAGCCGGATTGCCGCCTCTTGTGGCGAATGCGACCGCGACCGTGGGGTTGTGGCCTGCCCAACTCCCCGGTGTATGGACCTTCCCCAAATCGCTTACTGAAGACCGGCAGGGTCATATCCTGGACGCCATCATCACCGCGACGGGCGCTGTCGTCGGTGCTATGTTGCTCTATGCACTGGGTGAGGCCGTATTCCTGCCTATGGTCCCTGCATTCCACGTTGTCGCCGTCATCGCGATACTATTTGGAGACCAGCTGTCCAAGCTGGGCTTGCACATGGCTGGCAGGAATAGAGCCGCAGCACGCGCGATGTTCCTTCTCACTGGTGTTTATGCTGGATACTTCGGTGCAGGCTATGGATTTCTGATAGTTGCAGCAGTGTTTCTGGCTGGTGAGCATTCAGTTCACATAGCGACAGCCCGAAAAAATTTCATATCACTGGGAGCGAACACTGCGGCGGCCATTCCGCTGTCCCTGACGGGTCTTGTTGCCTGGGACGCGGCGGTTGCAGTGACCGCGCAGGAACGCAACGAAACGTCCAAGCCCGCGAAATACTCCATTCGAAATCTCCCATGTTCACAGATCTATTGTGATCCTATCGGGAGCTCGACCTTAGTTCAGGGTCTGCCCAATTACGCATGCTTCCGGGATACCCGGCCGCAAAACCGTGAAGTTTCGCTGCAAGCTCCACCAAAGGCGGTGAACTGCCCATTCGGTGTGCTGCGATCCGATGGAAGGGTAGAGCCTAGCCATTTCAATGCGTACGCGAGGGAAATAGCTTGGTGCAAAATGCAGGCTTCCGAAGTTTGCGTTAAACCCTTCATTCGCCAGGCAGAACGTGGCAATGCTCCGGTAGCCAATGAACCAAGAGCCTCTGTCCGGCTCTGAGGTCTACCGCCTCGAGTTCTTCATGCCCTTTTTGCACCTTTAGTTCCTGGCCCTGATCCGTTTCCAGGAAGACAGTGGCAGAGGCGCCAGCGAATTCGCCGCCCACAACCGTGGCTTCAACGCAGTTTTCAGTACAGGGCGTTCCAGCGACGGCCAATGACATGTTCTCGGAACTCACGGCAAAGGCCACGGAGGCTCCGCGGGTCTTCTGCACACCTGCAGGCGCCTTTAAAGTATAGGTTGCGTTTTTAGCATCGACTTTCCAAACGACACTGCCTCCGGATGCTAGGTTGCCAGAAAACACATTGGAAGAGCCCAAGAAGTCCGCAACAAATCGGTTGTGGGGTTTCCGGTAGATCTCTTCCGGGGTGCCGATCTGCTCAATCTTGCCGCGGCTCATAATGACCACCCGGTCTGCCATGGAGAAGGCCTCGGACATCGAATGGGTCACGTAAACGAAAGTGATGCCGAGATCCTTTTGCAGGCCCGACAGCACCGACTGCATGCGGACTTTCAAATGGGCGTCAAGAGCGGAGAGAGGCTCGTCCAGCAGCAGGATCTTAGGTTCGGTCACCAGCGACCGGGCGAGAGCGACACGCTGGCGCTGGCCGCCGGACAGCTGCGAGATATTGCGGTCAGCAAACTCCAGGATACCAAGCCGGTCCAGCCACTTGCGGGCCCGCTCACGCCGTTCACCCTTGGACACTTTGCGCATCTTAAGGCTGAACTCGACATTCTCCTGCACCGTCAGGAAAGGGAATAGCGCCAGGCTCTGCCAGACCATCGGCGTGTCCCGTTCCCAGGTCGGCTTGCCGTTGATTTTCTTCCCGTCCAGTAAAATATTGCCTTCGGTCGGATCTTCCAGCCCTGCCAGCATCCTCAGGGTCGTGGTCTTGCCGCAGCCGGAAGAGCCCATGATCGCCAGGAACTCGCCGCGGGCGATCTGGAAGTCGGCCTTTTCAACAGCGGTGAAGCTGCCGAACTTTTTAACAACGTTGTCAAAATGCACGATTGGAGTGTCCAGCATGGCTCTGTCCTGTCTGTTAAGAGGTCTTGGCGTTTGGATTGCGCATCAGAAGCTGGGCAATCACGATGAAGGAGATTGAGCTGACAAAGGCGAGCGAGCCGATGGCATTGATCCGGGGGCTGACCTGGCCCTGGAGGAAGCCCAGAACCTTGACCGGCAGGGTCTCGTTCAGGCCCGATACGAACCAGGCCACCGCGAATTCGTCAAAGGACACGGCCATGGTGATGAACAAGGCGGCATAGATTGCGGGTTTGGTGAAGGGGATGATCACATGGCGCATGGTTACCCATTCATTGCCGCCCAAGTTCCAGGCTGCGGCTTCCAGATCAGGGTCCATCTGCGACAGGCGCAGGCGGATGATCGCCATGGCAAATGGGCTGCACATCACGCCGTGGGCAATGATCACCGAAATCACATTCCCGGAGAGGCTGACGCGGGAGAGGAAGGCAAGCATCGCCAGCCCCATGATCACCACTGGGATGGTGGGCGGCAGCAGGGCAAGGGCCAGATAGACGGGCTTGCCGAAAAACTTGTAGCGAAAATCGGTGTAGGCGCCGCCAAAGCCCAGCAGCGTGGCAATCGCTGCAACGCAGGCGCCAACAAGAAGAGTGTTGAAGAAGCCGGCCCAGACCAGTGGGTCTTCCCAGATAAGCCGGTACCATTCAGTTGAGAACGAGCCTAGCGGCAGCGAAGGAAAGCGGTCCGAGTTCAGCGAGAAGACAAAGCTGCCGGCAATCGGGGCGAAGATGAAAATCAGGCATAGCGTGATATGCAGCTTCAGCAGGCCGTTGATAAGGGGATTACGGTTACCGGTCATTTTCCTGCCTCCCTGTAGGCAAATTTGATGGCGGCAAAGGCGACTGTCAAAAGTGTGGCGATCATCGTCAGCGCCACCACCGCAGCGCGCGGCCATTGCTGCCCGGATTTTGTGATATCGGTGATCATGATCGAAAGGGTCGGCGGGTTGCCTCCACCCAGATAAAGGGGGCTCACAAAATCGCCGAAGCTGAGGATGAAAGCGAAGAGGCCTGCGATCACCAGACCGGCTTTGGCAGAGGGGATGATCACTTCCAGAACCGTCCGCAGGCGGCCGCAGCGCATATTGTGGGCGGCCTCGACCAAATCACGGTTCACGAAATTCAGGCTGAAGACCTGCAACAGGATAACCAGCGGCAGGCACAGGGTGGCATAGCCGGTGAGGGTGCCGAAGCTGTTGTTGAGCATAGAATAGGGGCCGAGCCCAAGGTAGCCCAGGAAAGCATTCAGGATGCCTGCGTCGGACAAGAAGACCTGCAGCGAATAGACGCGGACCAAATAACTGGTGAAGAAAGGGATGATCAGGACGAAGATCATCCAGCGTTTCGCATTTTCACCCAGTTTGAACGAGATCGCATAAGACGCCGGGAAAGCCGCCAGGCTAATTAGCGCCGCACTGAAAGAAGCGAGCAGCAGGGTCCTGAAGTAGGCATCCCAGAACACGCTGCGGGAATAGATTTTCACCCAGTTCACGGTGTCAAAATCGGGCTGCATCTGAAAGTTCCGCACTGTCCAGAAGCTAAGTGCCACCAGAAAGGCCAGCGGAAACAAAAAGAAGGCCAGCTGCCAGATCAGAAGCGGCAGCGAAAAGGTCAGTGAAAACAGAGATGGCCGTGTATTCATCGGTTTTCCAGCACCGGGCGGCAGCTGGCCTTCAGTTGGGCACCGGAGACAGGGGAGGAGACATCTCCGGTGCTGGTGGAGTTACGCGCCTTTGTAGTCGGACCAGAAGTCGTTCCAGTCCTCCAGGCTTTGCTGCACGGGCAGCTGGCGGTACTTGATGCGGCCTTCGCGGATCAGGTCCATGGCGTTGTGCTGGCCCAGGACCATGTTCTGCCTCTTGGCTTCGGCAGGGTTCGCCTCATTCAGCACGACCCAGCCCTTCTTGTTGGGGATCAGCGCCGGGTAGGCCGTCATATCCGCTGACTTCGCTTGGCCATTGGGCGAGGTGATGTACTGGATCCACTTCTTCGCCATTTCTTGGTTGCGGGAGCCCTTGCCGATCGAAAAGCTTTCGGTCCATTGCAGGCCGCCTTCTTGCGGGATCGCGGTGCGCACATTGGCACCGTTCTTCTCCAGCACGCCGGTGATCCAGTCGCCAATGCCCGCAAATGCGGTCATCTGGCCGTTCTTCAGCGACGAGAAGGTGCCGCCATAGTCAAAGAACCCGCCCACCTGGTCGCGCAGCGCCATTGTGCTGTCCTCCACCTGCTGCCAAGCCTTGTCACTCAGGTCGAAGGGATTGGGATTGCCGTTCAGCAAGCTGATCTGCCCCAAGTTTGGAAGGTGCCAGTCGAAGTGGCCCAGTTTGCCGGTCAGGCGGCTGTCGCCGAAGACGTTGTAGCTGGCCGCATCGCTCTCGCTCAGCACATCGGCGTTATAGGATATACCGAGGAAGCCAAACCGGGTGATCACCGAGTAGAGCTTGCCGTCCTTCCAGTGACCCGGGAATTGCTGGAACTCCGGGAAGAAGTCATCAAAGGCATAGTCGTTTGGGTCCAGTTCCTCAATGTATCCGGCCGCGTTCAACTGCTGAACATATTCGGCGTCGGACAGGATGACGTCATAGGTGCCCGGCGGCGACTGGGCGATCAGGCCCAGCATGTTGTCGCCTCCGGTGTAGTATTTCGGGGTGAACTTCACATTGTGCAGCTCTTCAAATTCGCCAACGACATCGGGCTCTGCATGGCCATACCACGCCAGCATCGACAGATTCACGGTTTCGGCCGCGGCCCGGATAGACAGAAACGGGGTTGCGAG
>NZ_JAXMOX010000075.1:0-19826 GCF_034669605.1 Leisingera sp. | reverse complement strand
CCTGGGGCCTTTGCGCCACAAGGGGTGGGTCAAATTCAAACGCTGAAACCGGGTCAGTTTTGAACGCTCATTGACACATCTGGCAGGAGATCAACAGCACGGGGGAGGCGACCGATAGCTCCCGTTCGGATCAGCACTCCAGCTTGAACAAATTCCTGGAGGAATTCGCGCCAGCTCAGTTGACCGATCGGGAAACAGAGGTGGGCAATCTGCTAATTAAGGGTTTCAACTCCAAGGAAATCTCCAAGTTTCTCGGTATCTCTGACGGAACGGTGCGCAACCACACAAAGAAGGTCTATGCGAAACTTCAGGTCCGCTCTCAGGCCGAACTGTGCGGTTTGTTCATCGAACAGGCACTCACCATAAAGTGATGCCGTGTATTCCCCCAACCCTGAACTGTTGGGCACGCTCGACCATGCTCCCGAGCATACCGTACGGCTTTGCGGCAGATCTCTGTAACCGGTGTTCCTTGCTCGCCCTGCTCCAAAATGAAGCTTTCTGCGCCTCCGTGAACCTCAATGCTTTCCTGTGATTCCGCTCCTCTCCCAGCCATGAAAACTTAGCAGAAAACTCCAGCTTCGAACGACCAAGTTTTCAGGGGGAAGAGCACGCTTAAGTCCTGTTTTGCTTCTCTTTTCACGTTTCAACTTGGGATGCCGTGCTCTTGGAACCTTCCTCGAGCAACCAATTAATTACGTTCTGAGTGCGCTTATCATGTTGGCGATTTAATGGCCAAACTAGTGAGTAAGAGTAGCCAGACAGGAAATGGCTGAAAGGCCTGATCAGTGTCCCGTTAGCAATCAAACCAGCCAGAAGGTGTGGATCACTCAGCATGATTCCCTGTCCGGCCAGCACATGCTGCAGCCTTACATTGGTGTCGTCGACCCGCAGCGAACCCGCCGGCTTAAGATTCGGCACCCCCGCCTTTTCCAGCCAAGCGGACCAATTGGTATGGTTATCCTCATGCAGCAACACGAAGCGTTCCAGGTCGGCCGGGTTGCTGGGGATTCCCTGTTTTTCGGCCAAGCTTCGGCTCATCACCGGCGTTAGCATCCCGTCGAGCAGGCGATGTACATGCAGGTCCGAGACGTCCTCGCGACTCCAGATTACTGCAAGATCTACGAGCGCCAGTTCTGAATGATCGATCTGCGCCTTGTGGATCAGGTTCAATTCCAGGTTGGGGTGCCGGGCCCAAAGCCCGCTCAGCCGAGGGGCCAGCCAGAAACTGGAAAAGAATGGGCGGCACATTAGATTGACGCTTTTCCTGCTGTGCATCGCGCGCATCTGTTTGGCGGCACGGGAGATGTCCTGGAAGGGCAAATCCAGCCGTTCAAACAGGAACCGGCCTTCGTCGGTCAGTTTCAGTTTCCCAGCCTCGCGCTGAAACAGGTGCATGCCGAAGTACTCTTCCAGCTGCCGCATTTGGTGGCTGACGGCGGAGGCCGACACGTTCAATTCGGCACCTGCCTTGGTGAAATTCAGATACCTTGCGGCCACCACGAATGTCCGCAATGCGTTGAGATGAGGAATATTGCTCAAAGACACTTTCACCCATTCTGATTACCGGCCTCTAACCGCATAGATCGCCCGGGCTGCTCAGTAAAGCGATCTGCTCTGCCGCAGCGAACAATGCCGCATCTCCGAACCGCCTACCAATCAGCTGGACGCCAAGCGGACGTCCGTTTGCACAAAGCCCAGCGGGGAGGCTGATTACCGGGAGCCCCAGTGCCTGCCAAGGGCGGCTCATATGGGGCGCGCCGGTTGCTGCCAGCCCTTCAGGCGCACTGCCTGGCGCAGCCGGGGCGAGGAACAGTGCGCTGGCAGGGCGCAACCGTTCGAGAGAAGCAGACAGGCGGGTGATTTCTTCCAGCGCAGCGGCATGAGCGGCCAGGGAAATTCCTCGGCCGCATGCCGCAAGATCCGCAAACTCCGGACTGACCGCCTTAGGCTGGTTTGCCTCCCAGGCCATGTTACGGGCCGCCTCGAAGGCCATGACCGCGCCATGCAGCTCCACCAGCCGCGCCAGGGCGCCGCCATCGTCAAAAGGCACGATCAGGGCGCCAGCCCGGCGTAGCCGTTTGGCCAGAGCCTCCACCGCGGACACCATCTCATCGCTCACCGGACCCATTGCCGTGCCCGGAACCTGCAGCAGGGTCAAATCCCGCAGGTCCAAGGGCCGTGACGGCTTCAGCCCTGCCGCACCGGTCAGCACATCAGAAACTTCCGCAAGCATTCCGGGATCGGCAGCCAGCAGGCCAAGGCTGTCAAAGCTCGGGGCCAACGGCTGTACGCCGCGCAGAGCCATCAACCCACGCGTGGCAACATAGCCATAGACACCACAGTAGGACGCGGGCCGGATCACCGATGCCGCGGTCTGCGACCCCAGCGCAACGGGGACCATTCCATCGGCCACAGCCGCCGCTGAGCCGCTGGAGGAGCCGCCCGGCGTGCAGTTCAGATCGTGAGGGTTGGCTGTCTTGCCAGGTGAAAAATAGGCAAATTCCGTTGTGACCGTTTTGCCCAGAACCAGAGCGCCCGCAGCCCGCAGGCTGGAGACGCATGCCGCGTCATCGGAAGGCTGGCGTGTCCTGTGCAGGGCTGAGCCCAGCCCGGTTGGTGCATCGGCAGTGTCGATGATGTCCTTAACGGCGACGGGTAGTCCGCACAGCGGCGTCTGCCGCAGCCAATCCGCATTGTCCCGCAGCCAGGCATGGCATTCATCACGAGGGCGCAGCCATTGCCAGGCACCGACCGCTTCCTCCCGCTGCGTTATGCGTTCATGGCAGAGATCGACGATTTCATGTGCATCCACGTCGCCGTTGCGAAGCCGCGACAATACCCCTTTCAAGACTGTGCTCATATTGCGGTCAGCCCATCTGAGAAAGCGCTGCCGTCGACTGTGGCGCAGCCGCCGCCGATCCTGCCGGCCTGCCCCAGCGTGTCGATCATGCCCAGCAGCACCATAGGTCCAGTATCCGCCTTTGCGGCGCGCTGCGCATCTGTAACCGCAGCGCGCCCAAAAAGATCCAGGCGCCCAGTCAGCAGCTTGGCAGGCCGTATTGCAAAATCTGCAGGCAGAAGATCCGTCAGCGCATCACGCAGTTGCGGCACCGCGCCAAGAGCCTGACCACCAAGCCCCATGAAGTCGACCAGCGCACTATCGCCCAGTGCAGGACAGGCGCTTCGCCCGCCGTAGACCGGTTCCACCCGACCACGGATTACCGGCGCAGGCGAGGTAATCCATCGCCCGGGCTGACCGGCCAGCTGATAGCCGAAATGGCGCCCATTACCTCCGGCGCGGGTCACAAGCGTTGCCCCGGCTTCGCCCTCAGCAGCAGCCCCGAGCAGGCCACACATCGCCATCCAGACATTCAGAGCAAAGGCGGGCGAGGCCTCAAGAAATGACAGGACCGGCGCATCAGACACCTGCGCCCCACCCGCGTCCCGAAGCTGAGCGACCAGTATTTCCGAAGCGGCAACCGTGCGCGAATGGCAATCATCCCCGGCGGCCAGTGCTGCACGGAGCACAGGCCCCAGGCTCATCGGGTGGCCTAAACGCCCCGCCAGCCAGTCGGCCACCGGCCCGTTCAGCCATTGCAAATGTGCCGGAAGGTTCTGGTGCCGAATGCCCAGGCGGGTACACAGGGCCATGCCTTCGTTCACCGGGCTCATGCGGCGAAGCGCGGAATGCCGTGCATCTGATACGACCAGCAAAGCGGTGGACGGTCCGGAAATCCCAGCCAGAGGCACCAGAATCCCGTGATCCTGCGCCGGGGCTAGCCGGATTTCCCCGGCCCGCAAAAGGCGTTCGGCGCCAGCCTCATCCGCGGCCCAGTCCTCGGCCAGCACCGCCATCAGACAGGAGTTCTGCACCGGGTGCGGCATTGCCTCAAAACTCTCGAAAGGCGGTCCGGCGTGCAGTAGTACGCGGTCGGACAACCCCGGAAGCTCCCCCTGCCGGACTAGGCCCGAAAGCTGCGGGTCGAGGGCGGCGATCCGGGCGAATGCACGGGCATTGGCGGTTTCTTCGGTCACATCAAGCTCCTATTCCGGTTTCACACCTGGATCCAGCTTTCGCTGTGGGCGAGCGCCGCGGATTGCGCCCGGCGGTCAAAGAAATCGCGCTCCACCGTTTGTCCGGGCAAGGCTGTCCCGTCGACAATGACCGAGGCGGAGGTGGCGGGCTGGAAAACGCTAAACATCTCATGCTGTCCGGTCTGGCTGTCCTGCGGCGGCTGAGCCACGGCGAACATCTCGCCCAGGCCGGACCAGCGCATTTCCACGCGCCGGCCGCCGAAATCTGCGATCTCTGACACATGCGCGGGGTAATCCGCGGCGGCGGAGAATCTGGCGCCGTCAATGATTTGCAGATCATCCAGAGCCTGGGCCGCGGGACGGAAGAGGCCGAATTTCCGCACAAAACCATCAATCAGGTAGCGCGCAAGCGGTGCGTTGTCGGTCACGCACAGGCGGCAGGCTTCGCCCGGCTCTTGTGCATAGGGATCCTGCAGCACCAAGGTCATATTACCGCGTCCATGCGCCGAGGCGTTGATGCGGAAAAACAGGGCGATCGTGCTCCAATCGCCTCTGGGGTCGGTTTTCAGATAGATCGGGGGGTTGTCGCCGGTCCAGTCGACGGTGCCTTTGCGAACGTATTCCATATCGTGTCCTTTCCTTTGGCCGCTTATGCGTTGGCCAGCCGGGCCTTGTGCGCGGCCCGCATTACGTTGAAATCGGATTCCGGGGCCCAGCCCAGCCGCGCCAGCGCGTGTGCGTTAGACAAGACCGACGCGCGCGGATTTCTTGCGAAATACGCCTCGTCCAGCTGCGCGGGCAGCGCGCCCGTCATCTGCGGGTACCAGTCGAGCGTCGGCTCAGGCCGGGAGCTGTCGTCAGCGCCGATGTAGAAGCTGTCAAAAGCTATGCCCGTCACCTCGACGGCAGCTTTGAAGGCACGCGCAAGATCGCCGACGGTGACATAGTAGAACAGCCAGTTCCGGTCCGGAGCATCCACGAATTCGAGGTAGTCGCCCAGCGTTTCGGGCAGGATGACGGCGAGCGGCCGGATGCAGATCACCTCCAGCTTACCCTTGCGGGCGAAGCTTTCGCCCATGGCTTCGGCCACCTGCTTGCTGACGCCATAGGGGTAGACCGGGCGGTTCTCGTGGCGTTCGGTGATCGGCAGCGCCTGAGCCTGCCAGCCGGGCCGCATTTCCTGCAGGCCGCAGATCGAAATTGATGAACAGAGCACGACCTTAGTCAATCCTGCGTCTTCGGCAGCTTGCAGCACATGCCAGCTGCCCAGTGCGTTGACTCTGATGTAATCCTCGGACGCACAGCCCCAGTCATAGTCTAACCCGGCCAGATGCACTACCGCATCGGCGCCTTCGATGGCCGCACGCAGCGACGCCAGGTTCATCACGTCGGCTTGCACATATTGGACACCCGCGGGCGCGGGATCCTTTGGCGGGGTGAGATCTGCATTAATCACCTCATGGTCCGCGGCGAGACAGGCCACCACATAGCGGCCGACACGCCCCGAACCGCCGGTGACGACGATACGTTTTCTTGTCATGTCCGGTCCTTCAGATATCGAGTTCGATCTCTGTTCCGCACGCGCGGGACACACAGATCATCATGTATGCGCCCTCGGCGCGTTCCTCAGGCGTCAGTACTACGTCACGGTGGTCCGCAGCCCCCCGCAGGATGCGGGTTTCGCAAGTGCCGCACACGCCGTCCTTGCAGGAGGATTCTACTTTCACACCCGCCTGCCGCAGAGTTTCCAGAATGGATTTTTCGGCAGGCACATGCAGGCGCTTCCCGCTTTTGGCGCAGATCACATCAAACGCCTGATCCCCGACCTGCGCTGCCGCCGCCGCTGCAAAGCGTTCAACACGCAGGCTCCAGGGCCGACCTTCGGCTCCCGCCTGCAGCGCATCCAAAAGCCCGGCAGGCCCACAAGCATAGACTGATGCCCCCGCTGGTAGCCCGTTCAGCAGTGCATCGAGATCAAGCGGCCCTTCGGTGCTGTCGAAATGGCATTTCACACGGCTGGGATCGAATTCTGCTAGCCGGTCCGCCAGGGCCAGGCGGCTCGGCGTACGCGCCGCCGCAACCAGACGCCAGTCCAGCCCGCAGGCGGCAGCCTCGCACACCATGGGCAGGATCGGTGTGATCCCGATGCCGCCGGCAATGAACAGCACTGGCCCCTGCGGCGTGAATGGAAAATTGTTACGCGGCCCGCCCGCGCGAAGAACATCGCCTTCGTTCAGGCAATCATGTATGAAGGCTGACCCGCCACGTCCTCTGGCCTCACGCAGAACACCAATGTGATAGGCGCTGCGGTCCGCCGGATCGCCCCAGAGCGAATAGTGCCGGATAAGATCTGCCTGGTCCGGCCCGGCCTGAGACAGAGCCAGCTCAATGTGCGCGCCTGGCGTCCAAGGTGGAAGCGCGCCGCCGTCGGGGCGCTCCAGCGTCAGGCCGAGGATATCCTCGGCCAGCTCTTCGCGCCGAACGATGCGCAGCTCCAACGTCATGTTTGCAGCTCCGTCCATCATTCCGCCACAACTGTGGCCCGCGCCTGTTCAGCCCGGTACTTCCCGACCAACCAAGTCTGCAAGCGCTTGATCACTTCCTCCTCTGGGGCAAGCGGCCCGCGGTTGGCGAAGGAGGAATTATAGCCCGCCTGACAGCTGCGCCACGCATAGATGTCCTCCTCCATGACCGGCCCGAGGTCTTTTACTTCACGATCAAAGTTCTCGTGGAAGTCAGGGCGTGCCAAGGTGCTTTCGGGATACATCCAGCTAACGCCGTACAGCGATTTCTGCGCTCCGACCGGCAGCCACATGAAGTATTTCACCTTGTCAGGCATTGCCACTATCAACAGGTTCGGCGCCACCGTGACATAGCTCAGCTGGCTGCGCTCCTGCTCTGTCAGGCCGGGAATCGGCGGCTGCAGGATGGATTTGGTGTGGGTCGGCGCGGCATCCACATGGGTACTGCACAAGTTGTAGGAGGTGATGCCCTTTTCGACATCATTGAACTCAACCTGTTCATCCAGCGTCTCGCCGCGGTCAAGCGCATACATGTCGCCCCAGGAATTGGAGTGCAGATACATGCAGTGGTAGCATTCATCGTTGAAGATCTTCCAGTTCCAGTCGAACTCTTCGAATTTCAGCGGCTCCGGCGCGCGCAGCTCCGCCATGCGGTAGTTCTCCAGCTGACGGCCCAGCTTGCCCAGGCGGTCTGACACCGGCGGCAAGGACTCGTCATAGGTGACGAATATGAAACCTTCCCAGATTTCGGTGCGTAGCTTGGGTAGGCAGATGTCCGAGAGATCGCGTGCATTTTCGCCGTCGGTGAGCCCCGGTGCAGCAATCAGCTTGCCGCTCAGGTCATAGGTCCAGGCATGCAGTGGGCATCGCAGGCGGCGCAAACTTCCGCTGCCTTCGGCCAGGATCATGCCGCGGTGCTGGCAGACATTCGCAAGCACATTGACCCCGCCATCACGGTTGCGTAGCACGATCATCGGATCCTTACCGACTTGGATGGTGTAGTAGTCGCCAGCCTTCGGGATGTCGCTGGCATGTCCCACGCAGAACCATTCATGCCCCCAGACGGCATTCATCTCGAAATCGAAAAATTCTTCGGAGGAAAACGTCTCAGACGGGAGAGCGATAACCTCCGCAGCCTCAAGCGTGCTGGCGTCGAAAGTTTCGATTGCAACTGGCGATTTGCGTAATTGTTTTGTCATTCCCTGGCATCCTTCAAAGCGAAGCGGGCAAATAGCCCATGATCTACAGCCAGTTTAGCCGAGCCCGGATGCTTTAAGGAAACACAGGTTTCTCATTGCATGTTGAGAAATACTCAACATATATCAGACTTTTTCAGCATAAAAAACGGGCGCATTGAGCGCCCGAATTGTGAATCCTGCTTGCCGATGCCTACAGAGGCTCAACCAGCTCGACAAGGTGGCCATCGGGATCCAGAACAAAACCGATCATCCTGGAACCATGGGCCATTTTTTTCGCTGGGGTGCGGATCGGCACCCCTTGGGAGGCAAGATACTCCATGGCCACGGGCAGGTCCGGCACGGCCAGCGCAAGATGGCCCCAAGCGTCGCCCGGTTCGTAATCAGCTTTCCGGTCCCAGTTCCAGGTCAGTTCCACCGCAGCAGACTCGCCATCGAATGCCAGGAAGACGTTTGTGAAACGCCCGCCGGGATATTCGGCCTGCCGGATCACAGCCATCCCCAGAACGTCGCGATAGAACTGCAGGGCGTCACCTAGATTACGCACGCGGATCATCACATGATCGAAGGCGAAGCGGGGTTTCTCCGGACTCCTCTCAGTCATTTGGCTCTCCATCAGACAAACTTCGTCAACCACAGCGCGATCTGCGGAAAGACGCTGATCAGGGCGACTCCGAGCACCATAAGCAGAAAGAAGGGGAACGCCGCTGCCGCGATCCTGCCAAGAGGCTTGCCCGTTAGTGACTGCAGGATGAACAGGTTGAAACCGACTGGCGGCGTCATTGTCGCCAGTTCCACCATCAGTACCAAGAAGATGCCGTACCAGACTGGATCAAACCCGGCCTGAATGATCAGCGGCAAAGTGATCGGCAGGGTCATCACGATGATCGAGATCCCATCGAGGAAGGCGCCTAACAGGATATAGAACACGGCCAGCATGAAAAGCAGCGCATAAGGGTGCAGGTTCAGCGACTGGATGAAGCTGACCAGATTTTGCGGGATATGCGCAAAACCGATGGCCGATGACAGCACCGCCGCTGCCACCAGAATCGAACAGACCATGGCCGAGGTCAGCACCGCGCCAGATGCAGAATCGATTAGCATGCGCACCGACAGCTTACCCAGTGCCCCGACCAGAAGGACTGTAGAAAGCACGCCGACCGCGGCGGCCTCAGAAGGAGTGGCAATGCCGCTGTAAATACTGCCAAGGACTATGAAGATCAGCGCGAAAACGGGCACCAGATCCACCAGGCCGCGCAGCATATCCCGCAAGTTTACTCGCCCCGCGTCGCGCGGTGCGAGGGTTCCGTTCAGGCCGCAGCGCAGCATGATATAGGCCGAATAGAGAAAGGCGATCATAAGCCCCGGCAGCAGCCCTGCAATGAACAGTTTGGAAATCGACACTTCGGCCAAGACGCCATAGATGATCATCACAATTGAGGGGGGTATCAGCAGTCCCAGGCTACCTGCACCCGCCAGTGAACCGATGGCCAGACTATCATCATAACGCCGCCGGGACAGAGCGTCAGTAGTGATCCGGCCCACCGTCGCCGTGGTGGCAGAGGTCGATCCGCTGACCGCCGCGAAAAGGGTGCAGCCCAGCACATTGGTATGCAGAAGCCGCCCCGGCAGCCATTGCACCAGCGGCGTAAGCCCCCGGAACAGCCGGTCGGAAAGATCCGCTCTGAAAATAATCTCCCCCATCCAGATGAACAGCGGGATTGCCGAAAGCTCCCAGGCACTGGCGCTGCGCGACGTGACCGTGCGCAGGATCGTCCCAATCTGCGTTATAGGCATGTCGACTACAAGGTAGAGCCCGCCGACTGCCACCATGAGCAGCCCTGCAAACACCCAGACACCCAGACCTACAAGCAGGATGATGAGTCCGAGAAACAGCAGCATGCTAGTGATTACGTCCATTGTATCCTCCGTATCAATCAGCAGGCGCTTCGGCCTTCGGCAGCCCGGTCAGCAGGGTCATCGCCCCAGAAAGCAGCTGCAGAACAAAAATGCTCAACCCCAGCAGCAGCAGGCTTTCCGGGAGCCAGAGCGGGACTTCTGCCATGGTTTCACTAGTGGCGCCGCGCTGGAAATTGCGCAGGACGCTTGTCCAGAACTGGATGATCAGATAGCTGACCAGTCCCGCCGTCAGCAGCAGGCAGGCAATCTGCATTCCCAGCCGCAGAGCGGGGAACTTGACGGTATCGAGCAACAGGGTCACCCGGATAAGCACCTGCTGCGATAGGGCGCGCCCCATAGCCAGAAACGTCATTGCGGCAATGCCGTAGCCGACGAATTCGTCCAGAACATGGGTCGAACTGTCAAACAACGTGCGCAATGTAATTTCGACGATGATATGGCAGCACATCAGCACCATGATAATCATGGCCAGCACCGCTCCGGACAGTGACAGCCGGCACGCCAGCGCATCGAAGCAGCGTGCAGCCTTTTGCGCAAACCCAAGTGCGGCCAGCCCAAAGGGCTGACCATCGCTGCGGGTTTTTACTGAGCCTGTTCGGGACATCAGTTTGAAATCTCCCGACCCATGGCTGTGCTGAAGCTGGACAGTATGCTCTGCCCGGTTTCGCCAGACTTCTCCAGCCATTCAGCGATAACCGGAGCGGCCCGATCCACCAACGCGGCTCGATACGCGGGATCCGGCTCAGCAATCACTGTCATGCCGGCCGCCCTTGCTTCCTCGTAGGCCAGCGAGACCGCCACGTCGACGTTAGCCCAGGCATGATCTTCGGTTTCGTTGGCTGCCTGTTCCAGAATGGCTTTCTGCTCTTCGCTCAACCCGTTCCACACATCGAGATTGATTGTGGCGATGTTGATCGTGCTGTCATAGTTCAGTGCAGCAAAGACCGGGGTGTATTCGTTGAAGCTCGCGCTCAAGCCGGCTTCAATCGATGTAAGGACTCCGTCAATCCCGCCGGCGCTCAGCTGCGGCACGATGTCGGCCCAGCTCAGCTGCACCGGGGCGGCGCCTGCGGCACGGAACACCTTGGTTGAATTGGCGTCATAGCTGCGCATCTTCAACAATTTCAGCGCCTCGAGGCCGGTGATTTCCTTGCGGCTCCAAAGCCCGCTCGGCGCCCAAGGCGACGAATAGAGCAAGCGCTGGTTGTGGCTTTCCAGCAGGGTGTTGAAATGCGGCTCAGCGATCTCGAACAATGCCCGGGCCTCTGCGGAATCCGAGGTGAGGAACGGTAGCGACATCAGCAGGAACAGAGGGTCAATGCCACCTAGCGGAGCAATGAAAGTATTGGCCAAAGGCACGGCACCATCGCCCACCGCATCAAGCTGATCGCGCGACCGGAAACCGATTGCACCTCCGTAGTGGTGAACAATGCTCATCTCTCCGCCGCTCAGCTCTTCCAGCCGGGCCGAAAAGAACGCATCTGTTTCCCCCTGGATCGAAGTAGCCGGATATTCATTCGGCATATCCCAGACGATCGGCTCCGCTATCGCCGCAGTTACGGTAAAGCTAAGTGAGAATGCGCCCACAAGCGCGTTGAACAGTTTCATGAAGACCTCCCTGTCATTGTGTATTCAAGCATTCACGGGCACGTGAAAGGCAGCTTCCACAGTGCGACCACGTGCTCGTAATCGAAGAATATGTCTCCGAAATACTCCTATTCACAGAATGGAGAATTCATACAATGTTGAGGTTTACTCACACCTTCGTCGGATGATTGAGACATCAGGATAATGTGCTGGTGCAAGCGGCGGCGCGAAAGGCAGCAACGGCAACGGCGGGATGACCTGACTACGGGCGGCGTAGAACCTGTTAGTTTTTGCCCTTTTTGATTTCAGGCTGGGCTTGACCATTTTCACCGTAAGACCGTGTGTCATTCTGCGGCTGACCTGTGACAGGTGGTTCGCCCTTCACTGGCGGCTTTCAACGAGGGTTGCTCGGAGAGCAGGGCCTCAAGCCAGGAGGACGAACCATGCAGGAGAATAGCGAACTTTATATCGGATTGGATGTCTCGAAGAACAGCCACGCCGTTGCGGTGGCCGAGAGCAGTCGGAACGGCGAAGTTTGGTCCTATGGGGAGATCGGAGCGGATGCTGCCTCCGTTCGGCGGTTTGTTCGCAAGCTGGATCGTCCGAACGCGCGCCTGCGGTTCTGCTACGAGGCCGGGCCGACCGGCTATGGCCTAATACGGCAGATCGAGGCCCTCGGTCATGTGTGCGCCGTGAACGCGCCGTCGCTGATCCCACGCCGTCCCGGCGAGCGGGTGAAGACGAACCGGCGCGATGCCATGAAACTGGCGCGCCTGTTCCGTCCGGGCGAGCTGACGGAAATCTGGACATCCGACGAGGCGCACTAGGCGATGCGCGATCTGGTGCGTACCCGAGACGTTCGCTGTGGTGGGCGAGAGTGGGTCAGGCAAGTCGACCGCGGCGCGGGTGATCATTGGGCTGCTGCCGCCCGATGCGGGTACGGTCCGTATGGACGGCACCGCCCTGTCCGCCACCAGCCGCCACCGGCCCAAGGCGCTGCAGCGCCGGGTACAGATGATCTACCAGATGGCCGACACCGCGCTGAACCCCAAGCATCGCATCCGCGAACTTCTGGGCCGCCTGCTTGAATTCTTCCTCGGACTGAAGGGCGCCGCCAGAGTGGCCCGCATCCACGAGCTTCTGTCGATGATCGAACTGGACCCCGACAGCTTCATCGACCGCCTGCCCGGCGAATTGGAGGGCGGGCAGAAACAGCGCATCTGCATTGCCCACGCGCTGGCCGACGAGCCGGAATTCATCATCTGCGACGAGGTGACATCGGCGCTCGACCAGATCGTCGCCGCGGGCATCCTGCGGCTTCTGGACCGGCTACAACACGAGATGGGGCTTACCTACCTCTTCATCACCCACGACCTGGCGACCTTGCACTCGATCGCCGACCGGGTGGTGGTGGTGCAGAAAGGGCGGATCGTGGAACAGGGGCCAAAGGACGCCATGTTCACCCCGCCGCACCACCCTTTTATCGCGCTGCTCCTTTCCTCGGTCCCCGAGATGGACCCGGACTGGCTTTTCCACGCCCTGGGGGAGCGGCGCGCGACCTCCTGAGACGGACCGCGCGTTTTCGTTCAGAGATCCAGCACCACCTGGCCCTCGGGTTGGGTGCAGCACATCAGCACCTGCCGTTTCGGCGGGATTTCGAGCGGCTCCTCGATATAGCGCACACGGCCCTCAACCAGCGTCGCGCGGCAGCTGTTGCAGATACCTGCGCGGCAGGAAAACTCCGGCTCCAGCCCGGCCTCTTCGGCCAGTTCCAGCAGGGTTTCCACCTCGCCGCCCCAGGACGCGGTGACGCCTGAGCGGGAAAACACCACCACGGCGGCCCCATCTGCGGCCGCGGGACGGGTTTCGGCTGGCCCCACGGCCGTTTCCGCCACCGCCCAGGCCTCGGGATCGGTCAGATTCACCAGGCTCGCCACCGCGCGGGACGCATGGCTTGCGGCGCGGGACACCGCCACGGGTTTCGAGGCCATCTTCTCGAGCGCGGTCGCCTCGCCAAAGAACTCGTAGGCAATGCGCGACTTATCGATGCCCAGGTCGCGCAGAAGCCGGTACATCGCCACCATGAAGGGCGTCGGGCCGCAGAGATAAACGTCGTAATCATCGAGCGGAAGCAGCGATTGCAGAAGCGCTTTGTCGATCAGCCCCTCGCTGTCGAAGCGCTTTTCCGCCCGATCGCGCGCACTCGGAATCCGGTGCGCCACATGCAGGGCGAACCGTCCGCCCGAGCCTTCGGACAGCGCACGCAACTCGCCGCCGAGGGCCTGCATTTCGCCGTTTTCGCAGGCATGGAAGAGCCAAGCCCGGCGCTTGTCGTGCGCCAGCACCTTGGCCATCGCCAGAAGCGGCGTCACCCCGACGCCACCGGCCAGAAAGAGCACCGGGCGGTCGCTTTCCCGGTCCAGCACGAAGGTCCCGCGCGGCGGCGCGATCTCGATCTCGTCGCCCTCCTGCACCTGGTCGTGCAGCCAACAGGAGCCCACGCCATCCGCCGCGCCGCTGCCCGCGGGCGCGGCTTCGCGCTTGACCGAGATGCGATGGAAATCGTCGCGCTGCACGTCGCCGGACAGCGAATAGGTCTTGAGCACCGAGCGCTCCGCGGTCGGTACCCGCAAGGTCAGGTATTGCCCCGGCTGCGCTTGCCAGAGCGGGCCACCATCCACCGGCGTGAGGTGAAACGAGGTGATCACCGCGCTCTCGGGCACCTTGGCGATGACCCGGAACCTGCGAAAGGCATCCGCCATCTCAGGCCCCCATCTTTTCGTCGACCAGGCGTTCCTCGGCGATCATCGCCTCGAGCTGGCGGCGGAAGCGCAGCTGGCCCGCGTCGATCGACATGTCGATATGCGGCGAGCGTTTCTCGCTCATACCGACCTGCACCTCTTCCAGCACTGCGCGATCCTCCTCGAAGGCGCCGCGCACGTCCTCGGCCATCATCTTCGACAGCTCCTCGTCGTCGGGCCGCACGTTGCGCAGCTGGAACCAGTAGTAGCGGGTTTCCGTTTCGGAGGTCGGCGTCATGAAATTGTAGCTGTCCATCACGAAGGTCTTTTCGTCCAGCGTACCGTCGGGCCCACCGGTGCCCGCGGGCGTGAACACCGCGCGGATCAACGCATGAGCGGGATAGCGCACCTCGTAATGCTGGAGCCGGTCGCAGTTACCCTCGAACTCCACCACCTTCTTGTAGAATGGCGCCGGTTCGTGATCCATCATCCAGCGATGCACGATGACGCCGTTTTCCACCTTGGTCACCCGCAGCGGCGTGTCGCGCGTGGCGGGCGCGGCGAAGGAGCTTTCATGCACCCAGGCGACATGGGTCGGGTCGAGCAGGTTGTCGCACATTAACAGGTAGTTGCATTTCAGCTCCATCGCGTTGCCGGAGTTGATGCCCCAGTCGGGGCTGTCGAAATTCGGGATATCGATGATTTCTTCGGGGTCGGAAATGGCGGCATTGCCCATCCAGATCCAGACTAGCCCGTATTTCTCATGCACCGGATAGGGCCGCACCCGCGCCGCCGAGGGGATTCGCCCGCCACCCGGTGCCCAGACGCATTGGCCGGCGCAATCGAAAGTCAGCCCGTGGTAACCACATTCGACCATATTGCCCTTGATCCGCCCCTTGGACAGCGGCAACTTGCGGTGCGGGCAGGCATCTTCCAGCGCGATGACCTCGTCTTCCTTGGTGCGGAAAACGCAGATATTTTCGCCCAGAACCTGGATCTGCTGGAGATCCCTCGTGACCTCGTGGCTCCAGGCAGCAACATACCATGCATTGCGGAGAAACATTGGCGACCTCATCAGTAGCTTGGTTTTTTCGCAATATGTCTGAACTGCTGGCCAATGACAGGTAATAATCGCCGTCGACTCTTTAGAGGAACTAAACACTCGCCGAGAGCTTGCGCCCCATGGCGGTCACCCAATTCAGGAAGTCGCGCGCATTGGGTTGTTGCAAGGTAGTGTCGCCCCAGCAAACGAAGTAGGCCTCAGGCATGGTAAGGCTGTCGTCCGACAGACGCACTAGCCGACCAAGCTCCAGATCGAAGCTGACGAAGGACCTCTGCGCCAGCACCACACCCTGTCCGCCAACCGCTGCTTCGAGCGCCGAGCTGGACAGTGAATGCACCGCCACCGGCTTGACCCGCACGTCCCCGACGTCGTGCTCGGCGAACCAATCGCTCCACCGCGGAACAGTGGTGTAGGCCGAGCCCCAATCAATGTCGATGAGAGAAAGTCTTGAAAGTCCCTCGGCCGTCCGCGCCTCCGGATGGTTCTCGAGAAACAATGGAGAGCAAACAGGAAAGCACGTGTCCACGAACAATTGTCGGGAATGTGGAAATCGCTGTGCGACCGACCCGTAGGTCAGGCGAAACATCTCTGCGGACATCTCCGCATCCGGCTCTATATGCGTCGCCTCGAGCCGGAGCGGGATTTCTTCCACCCGCGACTGGAAATCGTGCAACAACGGATTGAGCCATTTCAAGAGCAATGTGGGCAATCCCGACACTTTCAGATCGGCGTCCATCTTGGCGCGCTGCACGACGGATTGCGCGGTGCGCAGCCTGTCAAACCCGTCAGTCACCAACCTGTGGTAGGCCTTCGCTTCCGTGGACAGCGCAGCACGTCGTCCATCCTTGTTGATCAGTTTCAACTCCAGATGATCCTCGAGGACCTTAAGCTGTTGGCTGATCGCGCCGGAGGTGACGCCAAGCTCCTGCGCGGCGCTGCTCACCGACCCAAGCCGCCCAAAGGCCTCGAAAGCCTGTAGTGCGCGTAAAGGGGGTAGAAAAGACTTCACGATGACCTTCCCGGCATAGAGCCGACTTGGTTTAGCTCACCTGAACAATGCGACAGAAATTCTGCGTTGCCGCAACATTATGTCACCACATAACATATTATGAGCAGACATATCAACGGGCGTTGGTCTACCTACCATCACGGCAGGAAGAGAAACATGAGCCATTCCACCAACCGACGCACAGTTCTTCAAGGTGCAGCTGCAATCGGTACGCTTGGCATGTTGGAGCTCTCTGGACAGCCAAAAGTTGTGCAGTCCGCGCCGTAAAAGGGCGGAACCTTCCGGCTGGCGATCAACGATTTCGACAGCGGCGAAACGTTGGACCCGCGGGTGAACGAAAGCAAGATCATGCAGAACCTGCAATACCAGATCCGCAATGCGCTGATCGAGGTCGGTCCTGGCGGCGTACTGCTTCCGGAGCTGGCGACGGAATGGACGGGCAATGCGGATTCGACCGTCTGGACTTTCAAGTTGCGCGAAGGCGTGGAGTTCCACAACGGCCAGCCCTTCGGCGCCGAAGACGTAGTGTTTTCATTGAACCTCCACCGGGGCGAGAACACGACTTCGGTCAACAAGTCGCTGATGACCGAAGTGGCCGACATACAGGCCAGCAGCCCGCACGAAATCACCGTCACCCTGTCGGCGCCGAACTCTGGCTTCCCCGCAGTTCTGTCGATGAATCCGATGGTCATCGTGCCCGTCGTCACAAGCGATTTCGACGCCGGGATCGGCACCGGCGGCTATGTGCCGGAAAGCTACGAGCCGGGCGTGAAATCGCGGGTCACTCGGAACCCGAATTACTGGAAGGAAGACCGCGGCCATTTCGACGCAGTCGAGATGTTGGCGACCTGCGATGTGAACGCGTGCACCACCGCACCGCGCACCGAAAGACCGACGCAATGAACGCAGTCGATGCCACTACCGCACAGCTGATTAAGTCAATGCCGGGCATCGACCTGGTTCAGGTACAGAGCAAGATGCATTACTGAATTCAGTATGGACACGGCAATGGCGCCCTATGCCGACAACGACGTGCGCACAGCAATGAAGCTGTCAATCGACCGCGAGGATATCGTGAACAAGATCCTTGGCGGCTTCGGGTCGATGGCCAATGACCAACCTGTTTCGAATGCCTATGCCAACCACAATCCTGAGTTACCGCAGCAGGCCTACGACCCCCGAAAAAGCCCGCGCGCTGATCAAGAAGGCGGGCACCGAATGCCACAAGCTCCGTCTGCATGTCTCGGAAACGCCCTTTGCGGGCGCGATGGATGCGGCGCAACTTTTCAGCCAGCACGCGGCGGCGGGCTTAAAAACGTGGTCGTGCGCGTGTCCAAGGATGGCTTATAGTCAAACATCTGGGGCAAGACGCCGTTCTTCGCTTCGCGCTGGTCAGGCCGGGCCAACGAGGACCTGATGTTGACCTTAGCCTATTCGCGCGCCAGCCTTGGGAGCTGGAATGCGACTAAGTGGGACAACGAGGCCTTCAACACCGTGCTGCTCGATGCGCGCGGAGATCAGGACCAGACCAGTCGTAAGGAGCTTTACTGGGAATGCCAGCGCTTGGTGCACTCGGATGGCGGCCTAATTGCGCCGGTCTGGGCGGACAAACTGGATGCCAAGTCCAGCAAGGTCTCGACCGGCGAAGAGGTAGCCGGGGACTGGGATCTGGACGCAACCGCGCCGCGGAACGCCGATGGTTCAACGCGTAATCCCCTCGAGGGGGCCGGATCTCCCCCGATCCGCCGCAACATTTTGCGAGGCTACATGACCCAGCAGACTCGCCCGCTTGACGCGGTGTTTTCCGCGCTTGTACCCATCTTCGGCGACCGGCTGTCGACGGCGCAGGTAGTGTGCGATCAGCATACGGCAGAAGAAAGCTGGCTGTCGCCCGCCGCGCCCGATGCCGTGGTCATGGCCCAAAGCACCGAAAAGGTGGCCGAGATCCTACGTCTTTGCCACACGCATGGCGTGCCGGTAGTGCCCTTCGGCGCTGGATCGTCGATCGAGGGGCAAGTGAACGCGCCCGAGGGCGACATCAACCTCGACCTCTCGAGCATGGACAGGGCCCTGGCCGTGCATCCTGAAGATATGGATTGCACTGTTCAATGCGGCGTCACCCGGTAGCGGCTGAACGAGGACCTTCGTACCTCGTGCCTATTTTTCCCAGTCGACCTTGGGGCACATGCCACGCTGGGCGGTATGGCCGCGACCCGCGCCTCGAACACTACGACCGTCCGCTACGGCTCGATGCGCGAGTTGGTACTAGGCCTGACCGTGGTGCTGCCTTATGGCCGTATCGTCAATACCGGCGGTCGAGCGCGGAAATCGTCGGCAGGCTATGACCTGACACATCTTTTGTCGGCACCGAGGGCACGCTGGGCCTGATCACGGAGCTCACCCTGCGGCTGGCGGGCATTCCCGAGGCCACCAGCACCCTGATGTGCAGCTTCAACGATATCGGCGTGGCCACGGCTGCGGTGATGAAGGCGCTGCAATTCGGGTTGTGCCTGAACCGGATCGAACTGGCCGACGCGATGCAGATGGCGGCGATCAATGCCCATGGCGGTATCGACCTGCTCGAGGCACCGACGCTCTGGATCGAATTGGCCGGATCGGCAGCCACCGTGGCGGATGATGCCAAGGTGCTTCGCGACCTGGTGCGGAACGCGGACGCGGGCCGGATCGAGGCGGCCCGCAACGCCGAGGACGCCGCCGCGCTGTGGCGAATCCGCCATTCCGCGCTTTATGCCGCCCGAGCGCTGCGCCCGGGGATCAAGGGTATTTCCACAGATGTCTGCGTGCGGGTCTCGGCTCTGCCCACCTGCATCGAAGGCATTCGCTCGGTGGTCAGGACGACCGCGATCCAGGCGCCGTTGATGGGCCATGTGGGCGACGGAAATTTCCACATAGTGCTGCTCTTCCACCCAGAAGACCCGACAGAGAGCGCCGAGGCGCAGAAGATCACTTCGGCAATGATCGACCTCACCCTGTCGCTTGGCGGCACCTCGACCGGTGAACATGGCGTCGGGCTGGGCAAGAAAGCCTACATGGAGGTCGAGCATGGCCCGGCGCTCGACCTGATGTGCGATTCAAAGCGCTGCATCGGCCCGGCCAATATCATGAACTCCGGCAAGATCTTCGATCTGTGATGATAGGAGCCGTCATGAAACCCGACCTGATCCGACCCGAAATCGCGACTCTGCCGACCTACAATGCCGGGCTGGCGCTCGAACGGTTGCGCGCCCGCTATGGGACCGATTACCTCGCCAAGCTCGACAGCAACGAAAACCCCGTGGGTCCCTGCCCCGGCGCGGTCGAAGCGATCCGCGCCGCGGCGGCGGGTATGGCGCGCTACCCGGATGCGGGTAATGCCTCGCTGCGCGAAGATCTGGCCGCCGCGACGGGGGCACCGGCCGACCGGATCATTGTCGGCAACGGGTCCGTGGGCCTGATCGGCGCGCTCTTCCGCACCGTGTTGCGGCCTGGTGATCACGTGGTCACGATCTATCCCAGCTCCGGGTTGCACGAGTTCGGCGCGCAGGCTTGCAGAGCGCATGTTACCAAGGTGCCGTTTGGGCCCGACTGGTCGTTTTCTCTGGACAGGCTGGCAAGGGTGATGGCAGATGAAGCCCCGCGCGTACTGGTCTTTTCCTCACCTCGTCTTGTCATGCGGGCTTTGCGCACCTGTATCCGTTCAGGTCGATAGAAAAGACGGGGGCGATCACACTGCTTTTCGGTCCTTGCACGACC
>NZ_JAXMOX010000074.1:0-19827 GCF_034669605.1 Leisingera sp. | reverse complement strand
GAGCGAGCTGATCAGCGGCCTGCAGGCGCATTTCCGCGGCAGCGGCGTCACACTGTCCGGTGGTGTCATGCAGCAGAACGCCGCCTCGGCCCGGGTTCTGGAAAAGGCGGGCTTCACGCCGGCGCCCGCGGACAGCGAAACCGTTTACAGCTGGCGCGGGGGTGGCTAAGTCCCGCAGGTAAGCTCCGGCCTGTCAGCTCAGTAGCCCGATCATGTCATAATGGTCGATCTGGCGGCTCAGCACCATCGGGTCTTCCTCCGGCAGCACATGCGGCTGCTCCCAGTCCTCGCCTGCAAAGGCCTGCAGCGCCTCGATGCTCTCCCAGACCATGACGACGCAGAAGGTGGAGGGCGAATCCGGCCGCGGCAACCCGGCCGTGACCGAGACCAGTCCCGGCTGGCGGCGCACATGCGGCATAGCTGTGTTGGTTAGGAAGTCCTTGAACTCCTTGATCTTGTCTTCGCGGACAGTGGCACGGAACACCCGGATAATCATCTCTCCCCCCATCTGATCATTGGACGGGGGAAGTATAACACATCACGGGCCCGATTGGCGGGCTGTGGCTGGTCAGTGCGCGGGTTTGATAAACGTGCCGTTTCGCAGGTCGCGGAAGGCCTGGTGCAATTCTGCCTGGGTGTTCATCACGATCGGCCCGTGCCAGGCCACCGGCTCATTGATCGGCGCGCCGGAGATCAGCAGGAACCGCACGCCTTCGGGGCCCGCCTGCACGGTGATCTCCTCGCCGGTGCCAAAACGGATCAGGGTGCGGTCGCCGGACAGGTCGCGAATGTTGACCTCTTCGCCGGCGACCTCCTTTTCCAGCAGAACCCCTTGCGGGGCAGAAGCATCGGCAAAAGCCGCCTGGCCTTCGAAAACATAGGCAAAGGCGCGGCGGTAAGTGTCGACCGGCAGGGTCTTTTTCACGCCCGCAGGGATAAACACATCCAGATACTGCGGATCAGCGGCTATCCCGTCCACCGGGCCGCTTTTGCCCCAGAAATCTCCGACAATCACTTTCACCCTCGTGCCGTCATCGTCGATGATTTCGGGGATTTCCGTGCCTTTCACATCCTGATAGCGCGGCGCGGTCATCTTTTCGCTGGCAGGCAGGTTGCCCCAGAGCTGGAAACCATGCATCTGGCCTTGGGCATTTCCTGACGGCATCTCCTGATGCAGGATGCCGGAGCCGGCGGTCATCCATTGCACGTCGCCTGCGCCCAGGGTGCCCGCATTGCCCAGCGAGTCGCCATGTTCAACAGCGCCGGACAGCACATACGTTATAGTCTCGATGCCCCGGTGGGGATGCCACGGGAAGCCGCGCAGGTAGTCTTCGGGGGTGTCGTTGCGGAAATCGTCGAACAGCAGGAACGGGTCCAGCTCTGACGGGTCCTGAAAGCCGAAGGCGCGGTGCAATTTCACGCCGGCGCCCTCGGTATGGGGCTGCGCCGGACGGGTTTCTAGTATCGGTCTGAGGGACATCTGCCTGTCTCCTTGATTTTCTTGACTGATGGCAAGATAAGTTGTGCGGTGCCGTCGGAAAACGAGCTCTGAAACACGGCCCCTGTGCGCCAGGGAACGGATCTCCCTCAGCCCGCAGGGCTGTCTGGCCCAGCGGGACGCGGCGCCGCAGGCGCCAAGGGCAGGCGGGCGCCGCCCATTGCAGGGGGCATGCCGGACGGGTTAGCCTGAACATATGATGCAATCCCATGATCCTCTTCAGCAATTGCCGCCGGACCGGTTGCCGGGCGCGTTGCGCCTGATCTCCTACATGCTGGGGGAGGCCCGGGGCGCCACTGAAGCGGATGAGGTGCTGACGCAAATGGCTGGGCTGATCCGGGCAGGCGGCGTGCCATTGGACCGGGCCACCTCCATCGTGCCGCTGCTGCACGCCGAGGCGGTGGCCAGCGCCCGCTTCTGGGAGCGCGGCCAGGGCACCCGCAGCTATCTGTTTCCGTTCAATGAGGAAAGCGGTCAGGGCTATGCCCATTCACCGGCCGCCGATGTGCACCGGACCGGCGAATGGGTGATCCTTTGGCTGCCCGGCACACCCGGCGACCGCTACGGCATCGTGCCGGAGCTGAAGGCGGGGGGCTACACCCATTACATTATGGCGCCAGTCTTCATGCGCAGCGGCATGGCCGGCACCTTCAGCTTTGCCACCCAGGCAGCCGAAGGGTTTTCGCAGGATGATATCGCTTTTCTGCGCGCGGTCTTCCCGGCGCTGTCGGCCTGTCAGGAAATCCTTGCCACTGCCCGCGCCATGCAGGAGGTGCTGCGGATCTACGTGGGCGAAGAGCCGCAGCAGCGGATCATTTCGGGCGATGTGCACCGGGGCGAGGTCATGCGTATCCGGTCTGCCATCCTGTTTGCCGATATGCGCCGGTTCACCGAATTGACGGCCGGCATGAGTGCGGAACAGGCCACCAGCCTTTTGAACGCCTATTACGACTGCATCGTGCCGCCGATCGAGGGCGCGGGCGGCGAAGTGCTGAAATTCATCGGTGATGGCGTCCTGGCGGTTTTCCGGGCCGGGGAGGACGGCGCAGAGGCGTGTTCCCAGGCGCTCAAGGCGTCGCGTGACGGGCTGACGCGGGTTGCGGCCCGCTTGGAGCAGCCGCAATTCGATGTTGGCATTGCGCTTCACTTTGGCGAGGTGGCGTTTGGCAATGTTGGCTCGGGAATGCGGCTTGACTACACGGTGATCGGGCGCGACGTGAATTTGGCGGCGCGGGTGGCGGGGTTGTGCGGTGCAAGGAATGAGCCGCTGCTGGTGTCTTCGGAGTTCCGGCAAAAGGCGGGGCTGAAGGGCAGTCCTTTAGGAGAGCAGAGCCTGAAGGGTCTGCAATCGCGGGTAGAGGTATTTGCTGTGCCCTTGGCGGAAGATCCTTGAGGCGTGACCGGGCGCGGACGGCACGGTTTAAACCTTGCTGCACCACTTCTTCGGTTTTCGCCGCTTGGACGTGGCGCGGTTGAATTGGCGACCCGCATGCGGATGCCGCACTTCGAGACTATCCTGGCCTGAATGGAGCAGCGCCGCTCCGCATCAGGCATCCATTTCTATCCGCCTTTAAAGGCCGGAGTACTGGCGGCCACTGTGCTGGGCGGTCCGCAGGGAAAAGCCTCGACCGGACTGGGAGCCGCCGCTTTTCAGCCGAATTGTGATACTATCCAATCGCGGACCATGGAAACTTCGGCGCTGTTCGGAGCCTCCCCGGCGGCGGGCATCAGGTAGTGGCCCTGGCCCATGGGAATTTCCGCACCCGGCACCGGTGCCAGCCGGCCTTGTGACAGCGGCAGTTCTGCATAGCGGCGCATCAGCATGGCAACACCGGCGCCGGAGGCCGTTATCTCGATCGCTGCCAGCGAGGTGTCCACATAGAGCGGCGCGCTGCGGTCTTTCAGTGGCACGCCCTTCTGTTCAGAGAGCCGCAACCAGTGATCCTGGTAGCCGTGGATGTGGATCAGTGTCTGGTCGAACAGCTGGTCCACCGTGTGCAGCCGCCCGGCCAGTTGCGGCTGCGCCACGGCGATCACGGTCTCCGCCGAGAGCAGATGCGCGCGGGTGCCGAACCAGCCGGAGGGCCCGAGCCGCAGGTCGATATCCACATCCTCGTCCTGGGTGCTGTCGGCCCAGACGGCAGAGATCAGCCGGATGCGGATGTGCGGATTGGCGGCATGAAATGCCCCCAGCCGCGGTGCAACCCATAAAACCGCGGTTGAAACCGGTGCCCGCAGGGTCACAGTCCGGGTCTGCGCATGCCCCAAAAGCCCGCGGGTCGAATAAGCGATGTCAGTCAGTGCCTGGGCGACCGAGGGGTAGTAGGCGTGGCCCAGTTCTGTCAGTTCCAAGTGGCGGGACCTGCGGATAAACAAGGTGATGCCAAAACTTTTCTCCAGGCTGCGCACCTGGTGGCTGACGGCGGCTTGGGTCAGCCCCAGCTCTTCTGCCGCGGCGGTGAAGCTTTTCAGGCGGGCGGCGGCTTCAAAGGCGCGCAGCCAGACGAGGTTGGGCAGGTCGGACATATCCGTTGCAAAAAATCCTGAGGTCAGATGGCGTTATTATTCGTTTTAGTTTTGGCTGTGGTCAAGCTAGCCATATCGCAGAAGATTTGCCCCGGGAGGAGAAACTGGAAATGGCGACCACTTTGAAAGTCGGCTTTATCGGCCTTGGCAATGTTGGCGGCAAACTGTCCGGCAGCCTGTTGCGCAACGGCGTGGACCTGACCGTGCACGATCTGAACCCGGAGCTGGTGCAGAGCTTTGTGGAGAAAGGCGCCAAACAGGCGCAAAGTCCGGCCCAGATGATGCGCGACTGCGATGCGGTGATAACCTGCTTGCCGTCGCCGGCGGCGTCGGATGCGGTGATGATGCAGATGCTGCCGGAGGTCACTGAAGGCAAGATCTGGATGGAAATGTCCACCACCGACGAGGCAGAGGCCAAGCGTCTGGGCGCGATGGTGATCGAACAGGGCGGCCGTGCGGTGGATTGCCCGGTTTCCGGCGGCTGCCACCGTGCGGGCACCGGCAATATCTCAATCTTTGCGGGCTGCGATCGCGGCACTTTTGACACCATCCTGCCGCTGCTCACCACCATGGGCCGCCGCATCCTGCACACCGGCGATCTGGGGTCTGCCTCGGTTCTGAAAGTGGTGACCAATTATCTCGCCACCGTGCATCTGGTGGCCAACGCCGAGGCGCTGGTCACGGCCAAGGCGGCAGGCATGGATCTGAATATTGCTTATGAGGCGATCAGGATCAGCTCCGGGAATTCGTTTTCGCATGTCACCGAAAGCCAGGTGATCCTTAACGGCAGCCGGGATATTTCCTTCACTATGGATCTGGTGAAGAAGGATGTTGGCTTGTTCCAGGACGTCGCTGAAAGGGCAAATGTGCCGCTGGAGGTCAGCCCACTGATCGTGAAGATCTTTGACGACGGCATCAGCCGCTATGGCGACCGCGAGCTGTCGCCCAACATCATCCGACGTCTGGAAGACGCTACCGGTCTGGATATCCGCGCACCGGGCTTCCCGCCGGAAATGGTGGATGATGAACCGGAAGAGCCGGGCTACGAAATTGTCGTCCACCGCGCTGCAGCGGAATAAGTTTCCCCGGACTGTGCCGCCGCATCCGGCCGCCGCTTCGGTGGGGCTGTTTTCTTTGGCTGATCCGGTTTATGCCCGGATCAGCAGCAAGGGGAGCAGCGGATGAGCAATGAGGTCCTGGCCACAATTGAAGCCACCGGCGGGCGGCGGATCATGGGTACTGTGATGCTGGGTTTGACCGGCTGCCTGCTGCTTTATGTGGCCTTTGCGGCGCCGCCGTCGCCAGCATGGCTGGTGTTTCTGCTGGCGGTTGGCACGGCTGCGCTGTGGCTGGCAGTCCGGATGTGGCAGGCAACCGTTCACCGGATCGAGCTGACGGCAGAGGAGCTTCGCTGTTCAAACGGGCAGCTGATTGCAAGGGTTGAGGATATCAAAGCCATCGACCGCGGTTTTTTTGCCTTTAAGCCGTCCAACGGGTTCTTGATCCGGACCGGGGCGCAAGGCTCCAGGATCTGGATGCCCGGGCTGTGGTGGCGGCTGGGCCGCCGGATCGGTATCGGCGGGGTGACGCCCGGATCGCAAGGCAAGGCGATGTCGGAAATCCTGGCCGCGATGATGGCGCAACGCGGCCACTGAGGCCGCACTAGCCGGTTTAATCGGTGCCGCCTGTGTTGTCGTCGTGGCTTCCGGACCCGGTGGCACCGCCTTCGAAGGCGACAAGCGGGGCGAAACGCGGGCGGGTGAAGATGAAATTCTGCACATCCATGAGCGGAATGCCAACATTGAAAGCTGGACTAATCTCGTTCCAGGTTTCCACCAGGATGACACGCTCTTGGTCCGGCATGTCGGGCAGTTTCTCTTTGACTGTGTTGATAGAGCCGTCTGCCCATTCCTGAAAGGCGCTGCCGCGGACCTTGGACCAGTCGACATAGTAGCGCTGATCGGCTTCATCCCAGCGGACAACCGAGATGCGGGTTGACAGCGTGGTGTCGCTGCGCACCAGCTCCGAAGCCAGCGCATGCATGCTGTCGATATAGGAGTCGTTCACAAAATTGGTTTCTCGTGAAATAAGGTCAGACACGGTATAGGCGGCCTTCAGATTGATGCTTTCCTGACGGAAGGCGTCAAAGAAGGTGTAGATGGAGGCAAACAGACCCAGCAGAAGCGGCGCGTAAAAAGCGAATTCGATGGAGACGCTGCCCTGGGTTCCGTCCAGAAAGCGGCAGGCGGGTCCTGGCAGGCGGCCGGACAGGCGGCGGGAGAGGAGTGTCAGCATAGCGTTACCTCGGTTCCTGGACGAATGCGGAGGAAGCAATCAGGTTGACCCGGCCGTCGCCGTCCTTGCTCAGATTTGTGCCAAGTCCCCAAGTCGGGAAAATCGGATTGAACTTCATGCAGGCGCGGATGAACATCAGTTCATTGGATTGGCCGTTTTCAAAGCTCCGGACCGGCTGAATATCTTCGACGCGGTTCACGCAGTCCGGGGTCGGATCAATGGCTGTCCAGCTGTAGGGATCGATCTGCAGCATTTCGAGGCGCAGGGATGTGCTGCACTCGTCAATGAAACCGGAGCGGCCGCAGATCTCGTCACGCAGGTCATCATGCTGCATGTCGCCGCCAGTGCCGAGCCGGATGGTGCGGACGGTCTCGTCCAGGGCCCGCTCAAGCTGTGAGTGGCGGAGGTTGATCATGCCCAGTTCGACGGTGGACATCAGGATCATCAGGAAGGCGGGAATGACGATGGCGAATTCGACCGTGGCGTTGCCATCTTCGCGCTGCCTGAAACGGCGCAGGGCGTGGGTGATACGGCGGATCATTGGGTGAGCCTCAGCTGACGGATGGAAGTTGCGATCGAGGCAAAGGCATCACTGATTTCCAACCCGTCGACGTCAAAATAATGGGCGGCAGAGCTGGCGCAATCCTGCAGCACCGACACGCCGTTGCTGGGCGCCTCGAAGCCGATGGCGTAGACAATGATTCCCTGATCCTTGGCCGCCTGGCAGATGCTGCGGGTGCGGGCATTTTTGGTCGAGTTGCCGTAATAGTCGTAGACGCCATAGTACCAGGTGGATTTGGCGGACCCTAGCCAGTTGAAAATATTTTTGTATATATATTTCAATGGTGTGTCCGCAAACAGGTCGGCGTAGCTGAGCTGCTCCGACTCGTTGCCCTTGTAGGGGGCGTTTTTCCAGCCGCTGTACCCTTGCCAGCGGTACTTGTTGTAGGGGGCGTAGTAGCTCGAATAAACGTCGTGCCCGGCGTGATACCAAACATCGGTGGGACCGTTCCGGTGATCGCTTTCGACGTAGTATTGTGAGGTATTCTGGCCGTCTGTCATTAACACCAGAACTTTGACGGTGTCGGAGTCGGTGTATGCAGACGGGCGGGCAGAAAAGTCATTTGGCACATCACCGCTTGTGGTTAGTGCGCTGATGGCTGGGCGTGCTGACGGATCCAACAGCGCTGTGCCCCATTTCATGCCGATATCGATCGAGGTGTTGCCGCCCGCATCAAAGTCTTCAATGTAGGCTTTGAGCGTCGCAGCATCTTTTTGAAACGGCAGGATTTCGCGGCTTGGATCATCTTCGCAAACCGGGCTGTCAACCAATTGAGATTCATTGTCTCTCCGGTCCCAGCTGGACCAGGGAGAGAAATGCATCGTCTGTTCCAGAGACGCAGTTGTTGACAGGCTGGCTGAATTGAAGTCCGAAGAGGAGAAATTCACGCAGTTCGAATAAGAGTGAACCCGGGTCAGGCCGTATTGGTTGATCAGGTTCTCCGGCACGGACACTTGGGTCGCATAGGGAACGATTGAGATCGACATCTTGCCGTCGGTGGTGTTGGCCACCATGGTGTCAACAAAATCCTTTGCCGCGACCTTGAGGTTGGTCAGGCGGCTGTTGGAGTCCATCGAGCCGGACACATCCAGCACCATCGAGATTTCCACCCCGTCGATGCTCTCCTCGGCGCGCGAGGCTGCATGGAGCGGCATGTCGTCGCCGCCGGCGAATTTCAGCAGGTGGGTCGGAAAGGTGGTGTCGATCGTAGCCTCCACCTTTTTGAAGCCAAGCCCGGATTCCCACCAGGGAGCCTGATAGTAATCTTCCAGCCCCGATTTCGCGAGATAGTCCCGAACCACAGCGTCGGGTGTTTGCTGCTGATCGAGGTCGGCAGCCGCCAAGGTCGCGCGGTCAAGCGTGTATTGCAGCATGGTGCGGTCACGTTCCATCCGCATCAGGTCGACCCCGATACCGCCGATCGCAAGCATTGCCAGGAAGGTGCCGATCATCGGTTTGGCCAGCACGCCGTCCTCTTCTCTGAGGAAGGCTTTTGCCTTGGCCAGACAGCGCAGCATGAGCGGACTGGTTAACGCTGTGGAACCCTTGTGACGTCTATGCATTACAACACCCCTCCGCCGGCTCTTGAACAGAACAGCCTGGCTCTAGACGCGGAATTTACACATAATTAATGACTGCCGAACGTGGCGGAATTGGGGCGGGTTTGCGCCGATAGACACACGATTGCAATGAGTTGGGTTTTCAATTTCCGTGTATCTTGCGGGGTTGTTGCAACCTGGGGGACAATTGCCCGGGGCAAGCGGCGAATCGTGAAGCTTTTGCGAAATTGCGAATCTTTTTGCCTGGGAATGGTCAAAAAGGTCGCACTCCTTAATCTTCTCTGCATAGACTGTGGGCATCATCGGCAGCGAGTCGATGTTTGAGTACGGAGAAATTTTTTCATGAGCAGCCGCACAGAGCCGAGCTTCCGCGAGAGCGTGGACCTGATGTTTAACCGGGCCGTGTCCCTGATGGACCTGCCGCCGGGGCTGGAGGAGAAGATCCGGGTCTGCAACGCCACCTACACGGTGCGCTTCGGGGTCCGCCTGCGCGGTGCGATGCACACGTTCACCGGTTACCGTTCAGTGCATTCCGAGCATATGGAGCCCGTGAAGGGCGGCATCCGTTATTCGCCGGAGGTGAACCAGGATGAGGTCGAGGCGCTGGCGGCGCTGATGACCTACAAATGCGCCCTGGTCGAGGCGCCTTTCGGCGGTTCCAAGGGCGGGCTTTGCATCGACCCGCGCGATTATGAAGAACACGAGCTGGAACTGATCACCCGCCGCTTTGCCTATGAGCTGGCCAAACGCGACCTGATCCACCCCTCGCAGAATGTGCCTGCGCCCGACATGGGCACCGGCGAGCGCGAGATGGCCTGGATTGCCGACCAGTACGCGCGGATGAACACCACCGATATCAACGCCAGGGCCTGCGTCACCGGCAAGCCGTTGAACGCCGGCGGTATCTCGGGCCGGGTCGAGGCCACGGGACGCGGTGTGCAATATGCGCTGCAGGAGTTCTTCCGCCATGAGGAAGACAAGGCGGCAGCGGGCCTGTCCGGCAAACTGGATGGTAAGCGGATCATCGTTCAGGGGCTTGGCAACGTGGGCTATCACGCGGCGAAGTTCCTGTCCGAAGAGGATGGGGCGCGGATTACCGGCATCATCGAGCGGGACGGCGGGCTGTTCGGCGCTGACGGTCTTGACGTTGAAGCGGTGCGCAATTGGATCGTCAAGCATGGCGGCGTAACCGGCTACCCGGATGCGCAATACGTCGAGGACGGCGCGGTGCTGCTGGAGGAAGAATGCGACATCCTGGTCCCGGCGGCGCTGGAAGGCGTGATCAACCTGTCCAATGCGGAAAACATCAAGGCGCCGCTGATCATCGAGGCTGCAAACGGCCCGGTGACCGCCGGTGCGGATGATGTTCTGCGCAAAAAGGGCATTGTGATCATCCCCGACATGTATGCCAACGCGGGCGGTGTGACGGTGTCCTACTTTGAATGGGTCAAAAACCTGTCCCACATCCGTTTCGGCCGGATGCAGCGCCGCCAGGAAGAGGCGCGCCACCAGCTAGTGATTGATGAGCTGCAGCGTCTGGATGATGTGATGGGGGGCACCTGGTCGATGTCGCCGAACTTCAAGGACAAGTATCTGAAGGGCGCAGGCGAGCTGGAACTGGTGCGCTCGGGCCTCGATGACACCATGCGGGTGGCTTACCAGGCGATGCGCGAGGTCTGGCACAGCCGCGATGATGTGACCGACCTGCGCACTGCCGCCTATCTGGTGTCGATCGACAAGGTCGCCAAAAGCTATCACGCCAAGGGGCTCTGACCAGCCTGCAGGAACTTTGATATATGAGCGGGGCGGAAGGGAAACTTTCTGCCCCGTTTTTTGTGAGTAAACCGGAATACGGCACGGTCTGTCGCAGATATTACTAGACACAAGTGATTAGTTCGTGTGATTTGCGGCAGAGCTGTGCTGAGCTGCCGCAAATTGATCCTTGGGGCTAGGAGCAGCAAGCGAAAGCGGGTAGCAATGCCGCCAGGGTCCGGGTCACCTTTTTTCCGGGCAGCGGATGTGATTTGACGGGGAGGGACGACATGCGGTTTTCGGGATGGCGTGTGCTCAAAGAGGGGCTCACCGGAAACAGGGGCTGGACGCCGCACTGGCGCGACCCCGAGCCCAGGACCGAGTATGACGTGGTGATCATCGGCGGCGGCGGCCATGGTCTGGCAACCGCGTATTACCTGGCCAAGGAGCACGGCATTACCAATGTGGCGGTGCTGGAGAAAGGCTATCTTGGCGGCGGCAATGTGGGGCGCAACACCACTATTGTGCGGGCGAACTACTACCTGCCGGGCAATTCCGAGTTCTATTCCCACTCGCTGAAACTGTGGGAAGGGATGGAGCAGGACCTGAACTACAATGCGATGATGTCCCAGCGCGGCATCCTTAACCTGTACCACAATGACGGCCAGCGCGATGCGGCGGTGCGCCGGGGCAATGCGATCATCAACCAGGGGGACGACGCGGAGCTTCTGAGCCGCGATCAGGTGCGTGAGCTGGCACCGTTCCTGAATTTTGACAACAACCGCTTCCCGATCATGGGCGGGCTGATGCAGCGCCGTGCAGGAACCGCTCGCCATGACGCCGTGGCCTGGGGCTATGCCCGCGGCGCCGACATGCGCGGGGTGGATCTGATCCAGAACTGCGAAGTCACCGGCATCGACGTGGAAGGCGGCAAGGTGGTGGGGGTGCAGACCGCCCGCGGGCCGATCCGCGCCAAGAAGGTGGCGCTGGCCGCGGCGGGCCGTTCGGGCCAGGTGGCGGCCATGGCCGGCCTCACCCTGCCGATCGAAAGCCACGTGCTGCAGGCCTTTGTCTCGGAAGGGCTGAAGCCGATCGTCGACCACGTGATCACCTTTGCCGAAGGGCATCTGTACATAAGCCAGTCGGACAAGGGTGGCTTGGTCTTCGGCAGCTATCTGGACTTTTACAGCTCCTACGCCGCGCGGGGTAACCTGCCGATGGTGGAGCACACGATGGAGAGTTTCGTGGCGATGGTGCCTGCGGTCAGCAAGGCGCGGCTGCTGCGCAGCTGGGGCGGCATCATGGATATGACCCCGGACGGCTCGCCCATTATCGACCATTCGCCGATCGGCGGCCTCTACCTGAACTGCGGCTGGTGCTACGGCGGCTTCAAGGCGACGCCGGGCTCGGGCCATGTCTATGCGCATCTGATTGCAACGGACCGGCCGCACGGGGCGGCCGCGAAACTGAAGCTGGACCGCTTCCGCAGCGGCGTGGGCCTGATGGATGAGGAGGGGACCGGTGCGCAGCATAACTTGCACTAAGCGTTTGGAGTGCGCCGGGCATGCCTCCGGCGGGAGTATTTTTGCAAAGATGAAAGGGCGCTGGTCATGAGGATAGCCTGTCCGCTCTGCGGTGAGAGGGGCCGCCGCGAATTCTATTATAAAGGGGCTGCGCTGGTGCGCCCGGCCGAGGGCGCGGATCTGGATGCCTGGCATGGATATGTGAATCTGCGGGAGAACCCTGCGGGGCCGCTGGATGAGCTGTGGTATCACGAGATGGGCTGCAATGCCTGGCTGAAGGTGACTCGCGATACCGCGACTCATGAGATTTTGGCCGTGCAGCTGGCGTCCGAGGCCGGGCTGGGAGGTGAGAAATGAGACTTCCCGGAAAAGGGCTGAACCAGGGCGCAAAGCCAATCACCTTCTCCTTCAACGGCCGCCACATGATGGGGTTGGAAGGGGACACGCTGGCCGCTGCCTTGCTGGCAAATGATGTGCATCTGATGGGGCGGTCGTTCAAATACCACCGCCCGCGTGGGGTGCTGACTGCGGGCAGCGAGGAGCCGAACGCGCTGGTCACCATCGGCACCGGCGGCCAGCAGGATCCCAATGTGCGCGCCACCCAGCAGGAAATTTTCGAGGGGCTGGAGGCCCGCAGCCAGAACTGCTGGCCCTCGGTCGAACGCGATGTGATGGCGCTCAATGATCTGGCGGCACCGTTCTTTACCGCGGGGTTTTATTACAAGACGTTTATGTGGCCGGCAGCGTTCTGGGAGAAGATCTATGAACCGCTGATCCGCAATGCGGCGGGGCTGGGCGCGTTGTCAGGCGAGGCGGATCAGGACCGCTATGAGAAAGCCTTTGCCTTTTGCGACGTGCTGGTGATCGGTTCCGGTCCTGCGGGATTGATGGCGGCGTTGACCGCGGGCCGGGCCGGGGCCGATGTGATCCTGGCTGAGGAAGACAGCCGCATGGGCGGCCGCCTGCTGGCCGAGCGCGAGGAAATTGGCGGCAAGCCTGGGCATCAGTGGACCGCCGATGTACTGGCCGAGCTGGAGGCGATGGGCAATGTGCGGCTGATGACCCGCACCGCTGTCACCGGAGCCTATGACCAAGGCACCTATGGCGCGCTGGAGCGCGTCTCGCATCACCTGCCGCGGCGTCATTCGCTAAAGGGCAGCCATCTGCCGCGCGAATGTTTCTGGCGGATTACGGCCAAATACGCGGTACTGGCGGCGGGTGCGATTGAGCGCCCGGTGGCCTTCCGCAACAACGACCGGCCGGGCATTATGATGGCGGGCGCCGTGCGCGCCTATCTGAACCGCTGGGGCGTGGCACCGGGGCAGCGGGTGACAGTCTTTGCCAACAATGACCAGGCCCACCGCACAGCGCGCGATCTGCATGACGCTGGCGTGCATATCGCGTCGGTGATCGACAGCCGTCACGAGGCGCCGGACGGCGGACCCTATCAGGTGATCAAGGGGGCGCAGGTCTGCGGCTCTGCCGGCCGGCATCGGGTGGAAAGCATCACTGTGCGCTCAGTCAAGGGCGAGGAGAAGATCCAGACCGATTGCCTGGCGATGTCCGGCGGCTGGAATCCGTCGGTGCATCTGACCTGCCATCTGAACAGCCGCCCTGCTTGGAAACGCGATGCGCTGGCCTTTGTGCCCGCTGAGGGTGCAGTACCGGGCATGGTCACCGCGGGCGCCTGCAACGGCGCCTTCTCCACCGCTGGTGCGCTGCGTGAAGGCGCTGAGGCTGCTGGCAAAGTGGTAGAGGCGCTGGGCCTTAAAGCCACCGTTTCCGACCTGCCGGATGCGGAGGATGATCCCTACCGCATCGCCGCCTTGTGGGCGGTGCCGGGCAAGGGCCGGGCCTGGCTCGACTTTCAGAACGACGTGACAGTCAAGGATGTGAAACAGGCAGCGGTCGAGAACTTCTGCTCGGTCGAGCATATGAAGCGCTACACCACCCAAGGCATGGCGACCGATCAGGGCAAGAACTCCAACGTTGCGGCATTGGCGGTGCTGGCGGACGCCACGGGCCGGACGATCCCCGAGACCGGCACCACCACCTTCCGCCCGCCGTTTGTACCGGTGTCGCTAGGTGCTATGGGGGCAGGGGCCACGGGTGAGGGCTTCAAGCCGCAGCGCTTCCTCACCTCGCACAACGAAAGCGACGCGCGCGGCGCACATCAGCTGGAAGTGGGCTTGTGGTATCGCGCGGCCTACTACCCGAAGCCGGGGGAAACCAGCTGGCGTCAGACCTGCGACCGGGAAGTCACACTGGTCCGCAAGGCTGTGGGCATCTGCGATGTCTCCACTTTGGGCAAGATCGACATTCAGGGGGCCGATGCGGGCAAGTTCCTGGATCACCTCTACACCAACACCTTCAGCACGTTGAAGGTGGGTAAGGTCCGCTATGGGCTGATGCTGCGCGAGGATGGTTTTGTCATGGATGACGGCACCACCGCGCGGCTGGGGGAAAACCACTATGTGATGACCACGACCACTGCTGCCGCCGGCCAGGTGATGGCGCATATGGAGTTTGTCTCCCAGGCGCTCTACCCGGAATGGGATGTGCGCTTTACCTCGGTGACCGAGCAATGGGCGCAGTTTGCCGTGGCCGGTCCGAAATCGCAGGCGCTTCTGAACGGGCTCCTGGATGAGGATGTGAACGGCGGGACCTGGCCCTTTATGGGATGCGGCGAGGCGACCGTGCTGGGCGTCAAGGGGCGGCTGTTCCGGATCTCCTTTTCGGGCGAGCAGGCTTATGAGGTTGCGGTGCCTGCACGCTATGGCGAGAGCCTGTTCCGCGAGCTGCTGAAGCGGGCCGAGGCGATGGGCGGCGGAGCATATGGCATGGAAGCGCTGAACGTGCTGCGGATTGAGAAGGGCCTGATCACCCATGCCGAGATCAACGGCACCGTGACCGCCTTTGACCTTGGTCTGCAGGGGATGATGTCCAAAAAGAAAGATTTTCTCGGGAAGCCGATGTCCTCTCGCGAGGGCCTGATGGCTGAAGACCGGATGCGCCTGGTGGGCCTGAAGCCTGTGGGGGCTGCCAAGGAGATCACCGCCGGTGCGCATCTGTTCACGCCGGGTGACCCGGTGGAGCGGATCTATGATCAGGGCTATGTGACCTCGGCCGGCTATTCACCGACTTTGGGGCATCCGATCGGCCTTGCCTTTCTGAAAGAAGGGCCGGAACGGATTGGTGAGACCGTGCGCCTGGTCGACCATATGCGCGGCGTTGATACCCTGTGCGAGGTTGTTTCGCCTGTGTTCTTTGACCCCGAAGGAGAGCGAGCCCGTGGCTGAACTGATTGCGAAAAGCCCTTGTGACGGGCTGCTTCCGGTAACCATCAGCGGCATGAGCCTGACCGAGGAACATCCCGGTAATATCTGGTCCGTGGCGCCCTTCAAAGGCCAGCAGGAGGCGCTGAGCAAGGCGCTGGAGACCGCTCATGGCATGGCCTTTCCGGCCCCGAACCGTGCGACCGGCAAGGCGGGCAACCGCGCGGTCTGGTTCGGGCAGGACGCAGCACTGCTGATGGGGCCTGCGCCGGAGGATAAGCTGGCCGCGCACGCCGCGCTGACGGATCAAAGCGACGCCTGGGCCGTGGTGCGGCTGGAGGGCGCGGGTGCCGAGGACGTGCTGGCGCGCCTGGTTCCGGTCGATCTGCGCGGGGCGGTGTTCAAACGCGGCCATACCGTGCGGACCGAGCTGAAGCACATGATGGCGTCAGTGACGCGCACCGGTCCGCAGTCGTTTCAGATTATGGTGTTCCGATCGATGGCAACAACGCTTGTGCATGATTTGAAAACAGCGATGGAAGCTGTCGCGGCACGGGGGTAATCTCTGGGGATCACCAACTGATTCCCGGAGCGCATCTATGATCCGCATTGCCCTTGCAGCCGCCTTGCTGGCGGCTCCGGCCTATGCTTCTGAAACAAAAGAACAAAGCTGTAAGTACCAAGGGCAGGTCATGGCTGCCGTGCAGCAGGCGCGGCTGGACCGGGTGAAGCAGGAAGAGGTGGAGCAGGTGATTCTGGACAGCGAACCGGAATGGCCTGAGACCTATTCCAATGCGATCCCGCAGCTGACGAGCCATGTCTACGCAATGAAGCGGCGCGACCTTAAGGACGCCGACCTCGGCGCGCTGTTCGAAGAGCAGTGTCTGCAGAACTGGGATCAGATCCAGGCGATGCAGAAACAGCTGAAGTCGAACTGATATGTCCCTGCCGCCCGGCTTTCTGGATGAACTGCGCACCCGCATCAGCATTTCTGATGTTGTCGGGCGCAAGGTCATGTGGGACCAGCGCAAGTCGCAGCCGGGCAAGGGCGACTATTGGAGCCCGTGCCCCTTCCACCACGAAAAGACCGCATCTTTTCATGTCGAGGACCGCAAGGGGTTCTATTACTGCTTTGGCTGCCACGCCAAGGGCGACGCGCTGAAGTTTGTGCAGGAGACCGAGAACGTCGGATTCATGGAGGCGGTTGAGATCCTGGCGCAGGAAGCGGGCATGGAAATGCCCAAACGCGATCCGCGCGCGCAGGAAAAGCAGGACCGCCGGACCCTGCTGGCTGAGGTGATGGAGCAGGCGGTGCAGTTCTTCCGCCTGCAGCTGAAAACCAGCGCTGCCCATGACGCCCGCGCATACTTGCAGCGCCGCGGGCTGACGGCGCAAACGCTGGACCGCTGGGAGATCGGCTTTGCCCCCGATGGCTGGCAGAACCTGTGGGATGGCTTGCGCGGCAAGAACGTGCCCGAAGACCTGATCATCGGCGCGGGGCTGGCCAAGCCTTCGAACAAGGGCGGCAAACCTTATGACACCTTCCGCAACCGGATCATGTTCCCGATCCGTGACGCCCGAGGCCGCGCCGTTGCCTTTGGCGGCCGGGCGATGGATCCAAACGACAACGCCAAATACCTGAACTCTCCCGAGACCGAATTGTTCGACAAGGGGCGCAGCCTCTACAATCACGGGCCAGCGCGCGCAGCTTCGGGAAGGGGATCCACGCTTGTGGTGGCCGAAGGTTATATGGATGTGATTGCGCTGGCCGAAGGCGGCTTTCAGTCGTCTGTCGCGCCATTGGGCACGGCGATCACCGAAAACCAGCTGCAGATGCTGTGGCGGATGTCGAATGAGCCGATCATCGCGCTGGACGGTGACAAGGCGGGCATCCGGGCTGCAATGCGGCTGATCGACCTGGCGCTGCCCTTGCTGGAGGCCGGCAAATCCCTTCGCTTTGCCATCATGCCCGAAGGCAAGGACCCTGACGACATGATCCGCAGCGAAGGCCCGGAGGCGGTGCAGGCGGTGCTGGATCAGGCGATGCCGATGGTCAAGCTGCTGTGGCAGCGCGAGACCGAGGGCAAAGTGTTTGACAGCCCCGAGCGCAAGGCAGCGCTGGACAAGGCTTTGCGGGAAAAGATCAAGCTGATCCGCGACCCTTCGATCCGCAAACACTACGGCGAAGACGTCAAGGAGATGCGCTGGCAGCTGTTTCGCGGCAGCCGTGACAGCGGCGGCTACCAGCAGCGGGGCGGGAAGGGCGGCGGTTTCCGTGACGGCGCCCGCGCGCCTTGGAAACCCGGCAAGGGCTTTGGCCCGATCCCGCAGCCGCGGGCAACCACCCGCGCCTCGCTGGTGGCAGGTGCCGAGGACGAATATTTTGCTGCAATGCGCGAAGCGGTGATCCTGGCCACGGCGATCACCACCCCGGCTGTGATCCCCGAATTTGAGACCAGCCTGGAGCGCCTGCAGTGTGCCGATCCGGATCTGGCGGCGCTGCGCGACATGGTGCTGCGCCACGGTATCAGCGCTCCGGAGCGTCTGCGTGAGGAAATCGACTGGTCTTTGGGACCCCATGCCCTTGAAAACCTCTTTGGCCTTCGCCATGTCGGAATTACCCCCTGCCTGCGCAAACCCGGCGACACCGAGCTGGCCAGCATGACCCTGGCCGAGGAGCTTGCAAAGCTGGAAGCGCGGCGCGGGCTGGACGCGGAGCTGGCGGAGGCCGAAGAGGATCTGGACGGCCTTGCGGACGAGGCGCTGACCTGGCGGTTGCGGCAGGCAGCCGAGGCCAAGAACAAGGCGGTGCGCAGCGAGAATGAGGACCAGGCGCAGTATGATGTGGGCGAGAACGGCGCGCGGCTCAACCGCGATGAGCGCGACGCATTCGGCGCCCTTTTGGACCGGATCGGCTTTTCCGGTAAATGACGCAGATCGGATGATTCTGCGTTTTGCTAAGGAAGAGCACAGGAAAATTGGGTAAACGGGGTGACGAATCAGAGAATCGCGCTAATGATTCGCGCGACCCGAATCGCCCCGCAGCCCCTGAGTAGGAGCATTGAATGGCCGCCAAAGACACCGACGATCGCAAACCTGACGATCAGGATGCCGAAATCTCACTCGACATGAGCCAGACTCAGGTCAAGAAGATGATCGCGGAGGCCCGCGAGAAAGGCTACATCACCTACGATCAGCTCAATCAGGTTCTGCCGCCGGATCAGGTCAGCTCGGAACAGATCGAAGACGTGATGTCGATGCTCAGCGAAATGGGCATCAACATCATCGAGGACGAAGAAGCCGAGGAAGAAGAGAACAAGGGCACCACCGACCTTGTGACCACCGAAGGCCCGCGCGAAGTTGCGCTGGCCGGCGCCCAGGCTGAAAAGCTGGACCGCACCGACGATCCGGTGCGCATGTACCTGCGCGAGATGGGGTCGGTTGAACTGTTGAGCCGGGAAGGCGAGATTGCCATCGCCAAGCGGATCGAAGCCGGCCGCAATACGATGATCCTGGGGCTGTGCGAAAGCCCGCTGACCTTCCAGGCGATCACCATCTGGCACGACGAACTTTTGTCCGAGGACATCCTCCTGCGCGACGTCATCGACCTGGAGGCCACCTTCGGCAACCAGCTGGACGAGGACGGCGAGGAGGAGGCGCCGGTTGTCGATACCGCGGCTGTTGCAGCAGCCAAGCCGGCCAAGGATGACGGTCCGGAACTGGACGCCGACGGCAATCCGATCGCCAGCGATGACGATGATGACGAAGATGAACAGGCCAACATGTCTCTGGCCGCGATGGAGGCCGCGCTCAAGGACCGGGTACTGGTCACGCTTGAGCGGATCTCGACCGACTTCGCCCAGCTGTCCGAAATGCAGGACAGCCGGATCTCGGCAACCCTGAACGAGGACGGCTCCTTCAGCACGCAGGACGAGGCGACCTATCAGGCGCTGCGTTCGGAAATCGTCGAACTGGTAAATGGGCTGCATCTGCACAACAACCGGATCGAGGCGCTGATTGACCAGCTCTACGGCATCAACCGCAGGGTAATGCAAATTGACAGCGCGATGGTCAAGCTGGCCGACCAGGCCCGTATCAACCGCCGCGAATTCATTGACGCCTACCGCGGCCGCGAGCTGGACCCGAACTGGCTTGCCGACATGGGCGAAAAGCCCGGCCGCGGCTGGCAGATGTTCATCGAACGCTCTACCGACAAGGTCGAGGAACTGCGCGCCGACATGGCCCAGGTCGGCCAGTATGTCGGCCTCGACATCTCCGAATTCCGCCGCATCGTGCAGCAGGTTCAAAAGGGGGAGAAAGAAGCCCGCCAGGCCAAGAAGGAAATGGTGGAAGCCAACCTGCGCCTGGTGATCTCGATTGCCAAGAAATACACCAACCGCGGGTTGCAGTTCCTGGATCTCATCCAGGAGGGCAACATCGGCCTGATGAAGGCGGTGGACAAGTTCGAATACCGCCGCGGCTACAAGTTCTCGACCTATGCGACCTGGTGGATTCGTCAGGCGATCACCCGCTCGATCGCAGATCAGGCGCGCACCATCCGTATTCCGGTGCATATGATCGAGACGATCAACAAGCTGGTCCGCACCGGCCGTCAGATGCTGCATGAGATTGGCCGCGAGCCGACGCCGGAAGAACTGGCAGAAAAGCTGCAGATGCCGCTGGAGAAGGTCCGCAAGGTGATGAAGATCGCCAAGGAGCCGATCAGCCTCGAGACTCCGATCGGGGACGAAGAAGACAGCCAGCTGGGTGATTTCATCGAGGACAAGAACGCGGTGCTGCCCTTGGACAGCGCCATTCAGGAAAACCTCAAGGAAAC
>NZ_JAXMOX010000073.1:0-20204 GCF_034669605.1 Leisingera sp. | reverse complement strand
GATCTATGCCGAGGATTACGTTCACAGGATCGGACGCACCGGACGCGCCGGCCGCGCCGGCAAGGCGATCACCATCTGCATTCCCCGCGATGACAAGGCGCTGGATGCAGTGGAGAAGCTGATCCAGAAAGAGATCCCGCGTCTGGACAACCCGGTGAAGCCGGAACCCCAGGCCGAAAAGCCGGCCCGCGCAGCCAAGCAAGAAGCCAGCCCCCGCGCAGCCAAGCCGGAAGCCAGCCCCCGCGCTGCCAAGCCGGAAGCGGAAGCCCGCGAGCCCCGCAAGGAGGCGGCCCGCAGCCCCCGCAGGGACGAAAAGCCCGCTCAGAAGCCCGAACGCTCGTCGGGCCGCGGCAAATACGGTAAACGCGACGACAAGACAGTGGTCGGAATGGGCGATCACCTGCCCAGCTTCATCGCCCTCAGCTTCGCGGAACGCCGGGCTAGCTGACCGGCACCGCTTGACGCTTTGCAGGCCGCTCCTCTTCGGGGCGGCCTTTTTCTTTGCGGCTGCGGAAGGGCGCCCCGCCCTCCGGCTGCAGCATAGCGACCTTTGCACTTGCAGCATAACGGGTCTTCGATCTTGGCTGGCGTCAATCCGCGCAGACAGGCGTATTGCTTCCGCAACACTGTAACGCGATTGAAGATGGGCTTCGCCATGAACACCACCGACACCAACACCCTGACCATTGCACAACTCCAAGCCATCGAAGCCCGCGCCCATGAGCTGCGTGCCGAGGCTTTTGCCAGCCTGATGCGGCGCCTGTTCCGCGCCGTGTTCAGCGCCCCGCGCAAGGTTGTTTCCTGCCCCAGCTGCGCCCGCCCGCTGCACGGCTGAACCAGCCGCCGCTGCCGCCGGAGCGGCATCCGGATTGAGAACGCCGCGTGCCTCGCAAGGCCGAGGCGTTATTGAGTCTTCCGCTGCTGTTCTGCGGCAGCGCCGCGGAACCGCCAGGGTCCGCGGCGCCTGGCCCAACGGGGCCTGCTGCATCCATGATGCGGCACGGGCCAGGCGGGAGAGCCCCGCCCGGCGCGGATTTTCCAGGCGCGCAATCTGCGCGGCAAACCGCGGCGCGCTCTTTGGGCTGCGCTTCAGCGCATGCGGCTGACCACCACCGTCACTTCGGGTTTTTTGCCGATCTCGTTATGGGCGCTTTGACGGGCAATGCGGCGCAGTTCCTGTTCCAGCTTGTCCTCGTCGCGCAGCGTCTTGGCACCGGCACGCATCAGGAACTGGTTCAGATCCTCTTCCATCACCTCGACCAGGGCAGCGTTGGAACTGCCGGTCTCAGGCAGGCCCTTGACGTCGCACCAGGGCTCGCCCAGCGGCTCGTCTTCCTCGTCCAGCAGCACCGTCACCACCACATGGCCGTTCAGCGCCATGCGGATACGGTCGCGGACAACACCGTCCATGGCACCGTATTTGACAGATCCGTCCAGATAGGTGCGGCCGGTATCGACATAGCCGGCCGGTTCGGGCGCATCGCCGGTCAGGTCCATCATCATGCCGTTGACCACAACTGCGCTGGCAATGCCCTTTGCCTCGCCCAGACGGGCGTGCTGCCGCAGGTGGCGGTGCTCGCCGTGCATCGGCACCAGCATCCTGGGCTTCAGCAGGGTATGCATGGTTTCCAGATCCGGCCCATTGGCATGCCCCGACACATGGTAAAGGCCGGAGCTGTCGTCAACCACATCCACGCCCATTTCCGAAAACTGGTTGATAATGCGGATCACGCCCCGTTCGTTGCCCGGGATGGTCTTGGAGGAGAACAGGAAGGTGTCGCCCTCCTTCAGCTCCAGGCCGCGGTATTTGCCGCGCGCCAGCTGCGCCGAGGCGGCACGGCGCTCCCCCTGGCTGCCGGTTATGATCAGCATCAGGTTGTCGCGCGGCACATTGTTTGCGTCCTCCGGGCTGATCACCTTGGGGAAGTCCCGCAGCACGCCGGTTTCCGCCGCAGCCTCAATCATCCGGCGCATCGCCCGGCCCAGCAGCACAATGGAGCGCCCGGCCCGGACGCCGGCCTCGGCCAGGGTTTTCACCCGCGCCACGTTGGAGGCAAAAGTGGTCGCGGCCACCAGCCCCTTGGCCTCGGAGATCAACCGGGTGATCTCATCCGGAAGATCTGATTCCGAGCGGCCCGGATGGGGGGAGAACACATTGGTGGAATCGCAGACCAGCGCCTGGATGCCGTCCTTTGCGATCTCCGTCCACATCTCCGGGTCGAAGGGTTCGCCGACCAGCGGGTTCGCGTCCAGCTTGAAATCGCCGGTATGCACCACCCGCCCTGCCGGGCTGTCGATCACCAGCGCGCCGCTTTCCGGGATCGAGTGGCTCATCGGTGCCACGCCAATGGTGAACGGTCCGAGTTTGGTGGTTTCCGGCCAGGCCTGCACGATGTGCACCGCCGCCGGATCGTGGCCCGCTTCCTCCACCTTGCGCCGCGCCAGATTGGCGGTAAAGGCGCGGGCGTAGACCGGCACGTTCAGGCTGGAATACATATGCGCGATGGCGCCGATGTGGTCCTCATGCCCGTGGGTGACGAAAATCCCCTCCAGCCGGTCAACACGCTCCTTCAGCCAGGTGATGTCCGGCATGATCAGATCAACGCCGGGGGTGGTGTCCATATCGGGGAATGTCACGCCCAGGTCGACCAGGATCAAACGTTCCTTGTCCTTTGGCCCGTAGCCATAGACATAGGCATTCATGCCAATTTCACCCGCCCCGCCGAGGGGCAGGTAGATCAATCTTTCACTGCTCATGCGTCAGTACCATTATCCTTGTTGTATTTATGAATGATCTGCAGGCCATGCATGGTGAGGTCGTCCTCGAATGCGTCGAACAGATCAGCAGATTGCTGGAACAAAGGCGCCAGCCCGCCTGTCGAGATAACTTTCATCGCCACGCCGCGTTCCGCCTTGATTTGGGTGCAGATCTCGCGGACGAGGCCGACATAGCCCCAGAAAACGCCGGACTGCATGCAGGCGACGGTATTGGTGCCGATGACATTTTCAGGTTTGGTGATGTCCACATGCGGCAAGGCGGCGGCAGCCTGGTGCAGTGCCTCCAGGCTCAGGTTCACGCCGGGCGCAATCACCCCCCCGACATAGGCGCCATCCTCGGCCACCACATCAAATGTTGTTGCGGTGCCGAAATCCACCACGATCAGATTGCCGCCATAAAGGTCAAAGCCGGACACCGTATTGACCAGCCGGTCAGGGCCGACGGCGGTGCCTTCGTCCACCCGCACCGCGACGGGCAGCAGGCAGCCGGGCTTTCCCACCACCAAGGGACGTGTGTTGAAATAGCGGTCGGCGAGCACACGCAGATTGAACACCACCCGCGGCACGGTGGAGGAGATGATCATGTCGGTGATATCCGCCTCGATCCCCTGCAGCCGCATCAGCGTGTTGAGCCAGACATAGTATTGGTCGGCGGTGCGCTGCCAGTCGGTGGCGGTGCGCCACAGGCCAACGAACTTCTCGCCGTCATAGATCGAGAAGACGGTATTGGTATTGCCGCAGTCAACTGCCAGAAGCATTTCTGCCCCTTCCTAAAAATAGATGTCGGCCGCGGGAATGCTCACGCGGCCCTTGGCAGTGTTTAGGACAAGGTTGCCGCTGCCGTCCACCGTTTCAAAGGTGCCTTCGGTCTCGGAACTGGCGGTGCGGGCGGTGATCACCTCTCCCAGTTTCGCCGCCCGCTCCAGCCAGGCGGTGCGGATCGGCTCGAATCCATAGGTGGTGAACTGCTGCTCATGGCGGGCAAAGGCTTCTGCAACGGCCTCCAGGAACTCCTCAGGGGTGACCTGCACCCCGGTTTCCGACAGCAGCGACACCGGCCAGACGGCACCGGGTTCCAGCCATTCCTTCATCGGGGTTTCCACCAGGTTGACGCCAATGCCGACATACAGGTGGTTGACCCCCTGCCCGTTTCCCGCACTTTCCAGCAGAATGCCTGCCAGCTTGCCGCCCTTCAGAAGCACGTCATTGGGCCATTTCAGCGACAGCCCCTCGCTGCGTCCGGTGACCGCGACACAAGCGTCATAGACCGCCAGCGCCGCCACGAAGCTGCGCAGCGCTGCCTGATCCGGGGCGCCTTGGGGGCGCATCACCAGGGTGGCGGCGAAATTCCCCTTGGGGTCTTTCCAGTCGCGGCCGCGGCGTCCCCGTCCTTGGGTTTGCCGCAGCGCCAGGATCCACTCGGGGCCTGCCAGTTCCCCGGCAATGCGGGCGGCCTCGTTCAGGGTGCTGTCGACCTCGGCAAGCACCCGTTTTCCATATCCTGCTGGCCAGCTCATACGCGCTCCTTAAATGCCGAAAGGCCCGGTCACAAGACCGGGCCTTGTCAGCCTGCCTGAAAAGCAGATCAATTTACAAGGGTTGCTGCGGCAGCAGCTGCTGCGCCATCGATGCCGAACTGGTAAACCACGCCCACCAGCATCAGCGCAGCAGAGGCCATCAGCGCCACGCCCAGGATCGGTGATCCCTGCGCCTCGACGTCGTCCTCGCCGGTACCGAAGTACATGTAGAAGACGATGCGGATGTAGTAGAACGCACCGATCACCGAAGCCACAGCAGAGGCAATGACCAGCCCCATAAGGCCGGCGTCGACACCCGCCTGCCAGACGCCCAGCTTGGCAAAGAAGCCCAGCATCGGCGGCACCCCGGCCAGCGAGAACATCAGGATCAGCACCGCCAGCGCCTTGCCCGGCTCGCGTGCGGCGAACTGGTTCAGCGCCATGATATCAGTCACAGGCTTGCCGTCTTTCTCCAGCATCAGGATGAAAGAGAACGTACCGATGTTCATGGTGACGTAGATCGCCAGATACACCAGCATCGCAGTGACGCCCTGTTCGGTGCCCGCTGCCAGGCCGATCATCGCATAGCCCATATGGGCAATCGACGAAAAGGCCATCAGGCGCTTGATGTCGCGCTGGCCGATGGCGGCAATGGCGCCAAGGAACATCGACAGCACCGACAGCACCACGATGATCTGCTGCCAGTCGGCGATGGCACCGCCGAAGGCATCATGCAGCACCCGGGCAAACATGCCCACCGCCGCAACCTTGGGCGCGGTGGCAAAGAAGGCGGTGACCGGGGTCGGCGCGCCCTCATAGACGTCCGGGGTCCACATGTGGAAAGGCACCGCGGAGACCTTGAAGGCGAGCCCCGAGATCATGAACACCAGGCCGAACAGCATGCCAATGGACATATGGCCCTGCTCGGCGACTTGGATGATGCCCGCGAACTGGGTGGTGCCGGCAAAGCCGTAAACCAGCGAGGCGCCGTACAGCAGCAGGCCCGAGGATAGGGCGCCCAGCACAAAGTACTTGAGCCCCGCTTCGGTCGACTTGACGCTGTCGCGGCGCATGGCGGCCACGACGTAGAGCGACAGAGACTGAAGCTCCAGCCCCATATAGAGCGACATCAGGTCGCCGGCGGAGACCATCATCATCATGCCAACAGCGGCCAGCGCCACCAGGACCGGGTATTCGAACCGCAGGATGCCGCGGCGCGCCATGTATTCCCGGCCGATCAGCAGCACGGCAGCCGCGCCCAGCAGCAGCGCCACCTTGGCAAAGCGGGCAAAGCCGTCGTTAACGAACATGCCGTTGAAAGCAGTCTGGGTGGTGGCCGGGCTGGCCGCGATCCAGAAGGCCACCGCCGCCAGCAGCGCCGCGGTGGTCCAGACCATCGGGGAGGCCAGCTTGTCCTTGCTGGTGTAGACCGCACCCAAAAGCGCGCCCATCGCGTAGACTGCCAGAACGATCTCTGGCAGGATTACAGTAAGATCAGCTTGGATCATCTGCCTGATGCTCCCTTAATGCGAAGCAATCTGGGTGGCTGCCGAGGTGTCGGCCGCTGCCAGAGACTGGTTGAAGTTTGCAATCAGCGCCTCGGTCGAGGGCGCGATGACGTCGGTGACCAGGGACGGATAGACCCCCAGCAGCAGGGTCATGACAACCAGCGGCGCAAAGACAAAGCGTTCGCGGGCGGACATGTCGCGGATGCCGGCCAGGCTGCCCTTGATCAGATCGCCGAACACCACCCGGCGGTAGAGCCATAGCGCATAGCCAGCCGAGAAGATCACCCCGGTTGCCGCCACTGCGGTCACCCAGGTGTTTTTCTGGAAGGCGCCCATCAGGGTCAGGAATTCACCGACAAAGCCAGAGGTGCCCGGCAGGCCGACGTTGCCCATGGTGAAGAACATGAACACCAGAGCGTAGGCCGGCATCCGGATCACCAGACCGCCATAGGCGTCAATGTCGCGGGTGTGCATACGGTCATAGATCACCCCGACGCAAAGAAAGAGCGCGGCGGAGATGAAGCCGTGGCTCAGCATCTGGAAGATGGCGCCGTCGATGCCCTGCTGGTTGGCGGCAAAGATCCCCATGGTAACGAACCCCATGTGCGCAACCGAGGAATAGGCGATCAGCTTTTTCATGTCTTCCTGCACCATTGCCACCAGCGAGGTGTAGACCACCGCGATGGCCGACATCCACAGGACCACATCGGTCATCACATCCGCGCCGACCGGGAACATCGGCAGCGAAAACCGCAGAAATCCATAGCCGCCCATTTTCAGCAGGATCGCCGCCAGCACCACAGAACCGGCAGTCGGCGCCTGCACATGCGCATCCGGCAGCCAGGTGTGCACCGGCCACATCGGCATCTTCACCGCGAAGGAGGCAAAGAAGGCCAGGAACATCAGCGTCTGGGCGCCGCCCACAATGTGGATGCCCAGCACGTCAAAGGACGCCGCCGAGAAGCTGTGGGTCAGCAGGGATTCGATATCGGTGGTGCCGGCATCCACATACATGAAGACCATCGCCACCAGCATCAGCACCGAGCCGAAGAAGGTGTAGAGGAAGAACTTGAAGGAGGCGTAGATCCGCTCCTTGCCGCCCCAGATCCCGATGATCAGGAACATCGGGATAAGGCCCGCCTCGAAGAACAGGTAGAACAGCACCAGATCCAGCGCCATGAAGACGCCCAGCATCAGGGTCTCCAAGAGCAGGAAAGCGATCATGTATTCCTTGACCCGGTCGGTGACGCTCCAGCTGGCCAGAATGGTCAGCGGCATGATGAAGGTGGTCAGCATTACAAACAGCACCGAGATGCCGTCGACCCCCATCTTGTACTTGAACCCGAAGATCCACTCGGCCTCTTCCACAAACTGAAAGCCGGTGTTGGCGGCGTCGAACTCGAAATAGATGCCAAGGCTCACCAGAAAGGTGATCGTTGTGGCAAACAGCGCAACATATTTGGCGTTGCGCTGCGCCGCCTTATCCTCACCGCGCAGGAACAGGGCCAGGATGGCCGCCGCAAGCGCCGGGATGAAGGTGACAATAGAAAGGAGATTGTCCATCAGTGCGTTCCTCCGCCGATCGACATCCAGGTGACCAGAGCTGCGATGCCCAGCACCATCCAGAAGGCATAAGTGAAGATGTAACCGGACTGTGCGCGTCCAGCGAGACGGGTGAAGAAGGGAACAACCCCCATCGCCAGACCGTTCAGGAAGCCGTCGATGGTGCCACCGTCGCCGCGTCTCCACAAGAAACGGCCCAGGGCCAGGGCGGGTTTGACGAAGATCACATTGTAGATCTCGTCAAAATACCACTTGTTCAGGAGAAACAGGTACAGCGGGCGCTGCTGCGCGGCCAGACGGCCCGGCAGCGACGGGGTCCAGATGTAGAACCACAGCGCCAGCACCAGGCCGCCGAGCATCGCGATGAAGGGGGACAGTTTCACCCATTTCGGCGCCGCGTGGGCTTCCTCCAGGATATGGTTGTCCTTGCCGATGTAGATCCCGCCCTCGCCCGGCTGGCCGGCAAACACGTAGTGGTGCTCATCTTCGGCCCCGGCTTCACCGTGGGCTGCCTCATCACCGTGTGCAGCGGCTTCACCGTGTGCAGCGTCGTCAGCCGGCGCAGCTTCCGCGCCGTGACCGGCGGCGTCGCCATGTGCCGTGGCGGAGGCTTCCGCCACCGGGATGCCGTAGAATTTACCGACCTGATCAGCGTGGCCGAAAAAGCTGCTGTACCAGATCATGCCTGCGGTAACTGAACCCACCGCCAGCACGCCCAGCGGCACCAGCATGGTCCAGGGGCTTTCATGTGCATGGCTGTGGGTGTGCTTGTCGCCGCGGGCCTCGCCGTAGAACGTCATGAACATCAGGCGCCAGGAATAGAACGAGGTCATGAAGGCCGCGATCACCAGCGCCCAGAAGCCGAACATCGAGCCGCCGGCATAGGCGCTTTCGATGATGGCGTCCTTGGAGACGAAACCGGCAAAACCCACCCAGCCGCTCAGCGGAATACCGACGCCGGTGATGGCCAGGGTGCCGATCATCATCGCGGCAAAGGTATAGGGGATCTTCTTGCGCAGGGCGCCATAGTTGCGCATGTCCTGCTCGTGGTGCATCGCGTGGATCACCGACCCGGCACCCAGGAACAGCATCGCCTTGAAGAAGGCGTGGGTGAACAGGTGGAACATCGCTGCCGAATACATGCCCACGCCCGCAGCCACGAACATGTAGCCCAGCTGCGAACAGGTCGAATAGGCGATCACCCGCTTGATGTCGTTTTGCACCAGGCCCACGGTTGCCGCAAAGAATGCCGTCGCGGCGCCGATCACGGTGATGAAGGCGGTCGCCTCGGGCGCAAACTCCATCAGCGGCGACATCCGGCAGACCAGGAACACACCTGCGGTCACCATGGTTGCGGCATGGATCAGCGCCGACACCGGGGTCGGGCCTTCCATCGCGTCCGGCAGCCAGGTGTGCAGCAGCAGCTGCGCCGATTTGCCCATCGCCCCGACAAACAGCAGGAAGGCAATCAGGTTGGCCGCATTCCATTCAGACCACAGGAAGGAGACCTGGGTTTCCGCCAGCGTGGGCGCCGCGGCAAAGATGTCGGCGAGGTTGATGCTGTCGGTCAAGAAGAACAGGCCGAAAATCCCCAGCGCAAAGCCAAAGTCACCAACCCGGTTGACGATAAAGGCCTTCATCGCCGCCGCATTTGCGCTTGGCTTGCGGTAGTAGAAGCCGATCAGCAGATAGGACGCCACGCCGACGCCTTCCCAGCCGAAGAACATCTGCACCAGGTTGTCAGAGGTCACCAGCATCAGCATCGCGAAGGTGAAGAACGACAGATACGCAAAGAAGCGCGGCTTGTAGCTTTCGCCTTCTTTCCACTGCGGGTCGTGATCCATGTAGCCGAAGGAGTAGAGGTGCACGAGCGAGGACACGGTGGTGATCACGATCAGCATGATCGCGGTCAGCCGGTCCAGCCGGATTGCCCAGGAGGTCGACAGCGAGCCGCTTTCGATCCAGCGGAAGATTTCGATGTTCTGGGTCACCCCGTCGAACGACAGGAAGATGATCCAGCTGAGCAGGGCCGCCAGGAACAACAGCGCCGTGGCGGTCACCGTGGCGGCTTTTTCACCGATGAATTTCCAGCCGAAGCCGCAGATCACGGCCCCCGCCAGCGGGGCAAAGAGGAGGATGGTTTCCATGATTCTTCAGCCCTTCATCACGTTGACGTCTTCGACGGCGATACTGCCGCGGTTGCGGAAGAAGCAGACCAGGATCGCCAGGCCGATGGCGGCCTCGGCGGCAGCCACGGTCAGCACGAACAGGGTAAAGACCTGCCCCACCAGATCGCCCAGGAAGGACGAGAAGGCGACCAGGTTGATGTTCACCGCCAGCAGCATCAGTTCGATGCTCATCAACAGGATGATCACGTTCTTGCGGTTCAGGAAGAGCCCGAAGATGCCGATGACGAACAGCGTCGCCGCGACGGTCAGATAATGTTCAAGTCCGATCATGCTCAAAGCCCCTGCCCCGGTTTCACGTCCTTCAGCTCCATCGCAACGGCCGGGTCGCGCATCATCTGGGCGACCACGTTCTGGCGCTTGACGTCGGTGCGGTGGCGCAGGGTCAGCACAATGGCACCGATCATCGCCACCAGCAGGATCAGGCCTGACAGCTGGAACAAAAGAAAATATTGGTCATAGATGATGAGGCCCAGGGCCTCGGTGTTGTGGCGGTCGGCGGGCACCGGGTTGGCCAGCAGCTCAGGCGCCTTATGCGCGGTTTCCCAGACGCCGAAGGCCATCACGAACTGCATCAGGATCACCAGGCCGATCAGCAGCGCCAGCGGCAGGTACCGCGCCATCTCGGCCTTGAGCGCGGCAAAGTCCACATCCAGCATCATCACCACGAACAGGAACAGCACCGCAACGGCCCCCACGTAGACAATGATCAGCAGCATGGCGACGAATTCCGCCCCCAAGAGCACAAACAGCCCGGCCGAGGAGATAAAGGCCAGGATCAGCCACAGCACCGAATGGACCGGCTGTCGGCTGATCACGGTGAACAGCCCGCCGGTGATGGCGCTGACGGCGAAGAGGTAGAAGGCAAAAACGCTCATGTCTCATCGTCCTTGTTGTCGTCCATGACTCCCTGCGCCAGATCCAGCGCCCGGTTCATGGCCGGAATGCCGGCAAAGACCGACATCTGTCCGATCGTTTCCACGATCTCTTGTTTCTTTGCCCCCGCTGCCAGAGCGTGGCGCACGGTCTGGCGCACGGCTGAATCCGCCTGCGCGCCTTGCATCGTGAGCCCGGCCAGGGTCAGCAGCAGCCGGGTCTTGGCATCCAGCCCGTCCTTGTTGACGGTGTTGCCGAACATCATTTCCATGACCTCTTTGGGCATGGTGGGCCACAGCGCCTCGAACTCCTTGAACGCCTCAGAGGGCGAGAAATTCTCCAGCGCCGGATTGAACGCCTTGGCCATCTCCTGCGCCTGGGTCTGCATCTGTTCCATCATGGCTTCAAACGGATTGGGCGGCTGTTTGGTCATGTCGTCTCCTCCGGCCAAGAAATTTCAGTGAAATTCTTGGCAAAAGTTATCTGAAAATTTTTGCACGCGTCCGTCATCGGTACGGTGCGTCGATTTCCAGGTTGCGGGCAATCTCGGCTTCCCAGCGGTCGCCGTTGGCCAGCAGCTTGTCCTTGTCATAGAACAGCTCTTCCCGGGTCTCGGTGGCAAACTCGAAGTTCGGCCCCTCGACAATTGCATCCACCGGGCAGGCTTCCTGGCAGAAGCCGCAGTAGATGCATTTGGTCATGTCGATGTCATAACGCGTTGTGCGGCGGCTGCCGTCCTCGCGCGGTTCCGCGTCGATGGTGATCGCCTGCGCCGGGCAAACCGCTTCGCAGAGTTTGCAGGCAATGCAGCGTTCCTCGCCGTTCGGGTAGCGGCGCAGCGCGTGCTCACCGCGGAAGCGGGGCGACAGCGGGCCCTTCTCGTGCGGGTAGTTCAGGGTGGCCTTGGGGGCGAAGAAATACTTCAGCCCCAGTTTGAAGCCGACCCAGAAATCCTGCAGCAGGAAGTATTTGGCGGCGCGGGTGTAGTCGATTTGGGTCATCGGTCAGCCTCCTACGGTCCAGCGGGCGAAGATGCCCCAGAACCAGTCGAATTTTGCAGCAAAGGACACGAAGACCACCCAGGCCAGCGAGAACGGCAGGAATACTTTCCATCAGCTGGTCATACCGGTAGCGCGGGGTGATTGCCTTGACCATTGCGAAGAGGAAGAAGAAGAACGCCATCTTGCCGACCATCCACAGCACGCCATCGGGCAGGCCCGGGATCGGGGACAGCCAGCCGCCGAAGAACAACAGCGACGTCAGCGCGCACATCAGGAAGATGGCAATGTATTCACCGGCCATGAACAACAGGAACGGGGTTGCCGAATATTCCACCTGGTAGCCCGCGACCAGTTCCGATTCCGCTTCCGGCAGATCGAACGGCGGGCGGTTGGTTTCTGCCAGCGCCGAGATGAAAAACAGGAACACCATCGGGAAATGCGGGATCCAGTACCAGTTCAACAGCCCCAGGTCGCCATCCTGCGCCCGTACGATGTCGCCAAAGTTCATCGATCCGGTAGAGATGATAATGCCGATGATGATCAGGCCCAGCGACACTTCGTAGGAAATCATCTGCGCCGCCGAGCGCAAGCTGCCGAGGAACGGGTATTTCGAGTTCGACGCCCAGCCGCCCATGATGACGCCGTAGACCTCAAGCGAGGAGACCGCGAAGACGTAAAGGATGGCGACGTTGATGTCGCTGAGCACCCAGCCGTCGTTAAAGGGGATCACCGCCCAGGCGATCATCGCCAGCACAAAGGATGTCAGCGGTGCCAGGATGAACACGGCGCGGTCGGAACCGGCCGGGATCACCACTTCCTTGACCACGTATTTCAGCGCGTCAGCCACCGATTGCAGCAGGCCGAAGACACCCACTACATTGGGCCCCCGGCGCATCTGGACCGCGGCCCAGATCTTGCGGTCCCCGTAGACGAGGAACAGGAGCGAGATCATCACAAAGGCAACAACTGCAAGCACTTGCGCCAGGATCAGAACAGCGATGCCGCCTGGAGTGTTAAAGAAATCAGCCATAGGTCCTCACACCGTGGGTATTCCGTTCGCCGCGCAATCGGCAACCACGACTTCGGCGTCGATGGTGCGCAGCCCGCGCGGCAGAGAGGGCGAAATCAGATAGACCGCATCGGCGGTCCGGCTGCTCCCTGCCTGTTTCATTGTTGTGCGCACATGGCGCGCAAATCCGTATCCCCGGATCAGCGCGTATTGCGCGGCGGCACATTCCGCATAGTTATCCAGGTCTTCCTGCACGGCAGTTCCGCGTATGGAGACGTGAAATTGCACCAGATTGCCCTCCAGCAGGCTGGTTTCCACCCCTTCATACACAGGGGCAGGCCGCGCACCATCGCTGCCGGGCGCCATTGCGCAGGCGGCCAGCAGCAGCGGTGTTATGAGGGCAAGGCGGATCATTCGGCGGCCATTGCCCCGGTTTCGCGGGCTTTGACGCCGGCCGACAATTCCGCCATCAGCTGCGAGGCGCGGGCAATCGGGTTGGTCAGATAGAAGTCCTTGATTGCCGGCAGGAAATCGGCGCTGCCAAGCTTGTCCTGTTCCAGCGGCTCGCCTTCCTTCCCGGCCACTTCGTCGATTTGCGCCAGATGCGGGACTTCTGCGACCAAAGCCTGGCGCAGCTGGGCAAGCGAGTCGTAAGGCAGCTTGGTGTCCGCCTCGGCGCTCAGCGCGCGCAGGATTGCCCAGTTTTCCTTGGCCTCGCCCGGCGCAAAGCTCGCACGCATGGCCAGCTGCGGACGGCCTTCGGTGTTCACGAACAAACCGTTTTCTTCGGTATAGGCTGCACCCGGCAGAATCACGTCGGCGCGGTGCGCGCCGCGATCGCCGTGGGACCCCTGGTAGATCACAAAGGCGCCTGCGCCGATCTCCACCTCATCAGCCCCGAGGTTGTAGATCACCTCAGCCCCGTCGATGGCCGATTCGATGCCGCCTTCGGTCACAGCGCCGACGTCCATTGCGCCCACACGGGAGGCGGCAGTGTGCAGCACCAACAGCTTGGAACCGGAAAGTTCCGCCATCTTCTGGGCCGCGGCCATGACTGCCAGGCCGTCCGCCTCGCGCAGGGCGCCCTGCCCCACAATGATGACGGTCTTCTTGTTGTCGCGGGTTTCTTCCGGGACACCCTTGCCGATCATGTCGCTGAGAGCATCGCGGCCGGTGCCGGCGTGGTAATATTCGTATGTCAGATCGGCCGCGGGGCCGATCAGGGCCACCTCGGCACCATTGGCCCATGCCTTGCGGATGCGGGCGTTCAGCACCGGCGCTTCGTCACGCGGGTTGGTGCCGATCAGCAGGATCATCTCAGCCTCATCGAGATCCGCGATGGTTGCGGTGCCGGCATAGCCTGCGCGGTCGTTGATCGGCAGGCGGGCATTGTCGGTGCGGCATTCCACCTTGCCGCCCAGTCCTTCGACCAGCTGCTTCAGCGCAAAGGCAGCCTCGACCGGGGCCAGATCGCCGATCAGGCCCGCAACCTTCTTGCCCTTCATCGCCGCGGCCGCGGCGGCCAGCGCCTCGGGCCAGGTGGCGGGCTTCAGCTTGCCATCGACGCGCACATAGGGCCGGTCCAGACGCTGGCGGCGCAGCCCGTCCCAGACAAAGCGGGTCTTGTCGCTGATCCATTCCTCGTTCACGCCGTCGTGGTTGCGAGGCAAAATGCGCATCACTTCGCGGCCCTTGGTATCCACCCGGATGTTTGACCCCAGCGCGTCCATCACGTCGATGGTTTCGGTCTTGGTCAGCTCCCACGGACGGGCGGTGAAGGCGTAAGGCTTGGAGGTCAGAGCCCCGACCGGGCAGAGGTCGATGATATTGCCCTGCAGGTTCGATTGCAGCGTCTGGTTCAGGTAGGAGGTGATCTCCGCATCTTCGCCGCGCCCCGTTTGACCCATCTGGTGGATGCCGGCGACTTCGGTGGTGAAGCGCACGCAGCGGGTGCAGCTGATGCAGCGGGTCATGGTGGTGTCCACCAGCGGGCCGAGGTCCAGATCGTCCACCGCGCGCTTGGCTTCCTTGAAGCGGCTGCCCGACAGGCCATAGGCCATCGCCTGGTCCTGCAGGTCGCATTCGCCGCCCTGGTCGCAGATCGGGCAATCCAGCGGGTGGTTGATCAGCATGAATTCCATCACGCCTTCGCGGGCCTTCTTGACCATCGGAGAGTTGGTTTTCACTTGCGGCGCCTGGCCTTCGGGACCGGGGCGCAGATCGCGTACCTGCATGGCGCAGGAGGCCGCGGGCTTGGGCGGGCCGCCGACAACCTCGACAAGGCACATACGGCAGTTGCCGGCAATCGACAGGCGCTCGTGATAGCAAAAGCGCGGGATCTCGACACCGGCCTCTTCACAGGCCTGGATCAGGGTCATCGCCCCTTCCACCTCGATCTCGGTTCCGTCAATGTTGATCTTGCGGAGGTCAGACATGGTCTATTTCGCCCTCAGTAACACGCCGATCGCGCTGTTCTTTTCGATTTCCGCGCGGCCATAGGCGCAGAAGGTTTCCGGTTGTTCGTAAGAAACGCCGTTTTGCGCCAGCAACTGCTCGCCCTTGGCGCGCATGCGGGCCTTTTCGGCGTCCGAGCCGATGTAGGCGCGGATTTCCCTGTCCGAGTACCCCAGCTCATTCGCCCGCGCTTTGAGCCGGCGCAACTCGCCCATTCCCTTGAAATACCGCGGCGCAAGGCGGTCGCAGTGGTCGGAGACTTCCTTGGCCACGGCCACTGCAAACAGCGGGTTTTCGATTTCGGCAACATCGCGCAGCGACGGTTTGGCCAGTGCCGAGACCGGCAGGGCAGCAAAGACAGACAGGGCAGCAGCAATCAGGGCGCGCATGGCGGAGAACTCCTTCAGTTTGAAGCCCCCACTGCGCAGGCGCGCGGCACTGCTATTCAATAGCAGCCGGGCCGGACAGCCCTGATATGCCGGAAATCCGCTCACGGGGTGCAGGTTCCCCGGAATGCGGCCTGACCGCCGGTCAGTGTCAGCTGCACATCCAGGTCGGACGGGTCCACCAACCAATCGATTCCGGAAGAGCCGTAGTTCACAACGCAATAGGTGGTCCCGGCGTGGGCCGCAGCCTTACGCGCCCCTGTGACCGAGCGGTCCGCGCCCTTGATTTCGATGGAGAAATCTGCGCGGTTCACCTTCTTGTCCACCGGCTTGGCCTTGGCCTTGAACGGGACGCCGTCATACAGTTCGCGGTTCTTGTTGGTGGTCGAGGACCCGCAGGCCGAGACCAGCGCCGCAACGGCCAAACAGGCCGCCGGCAGGGTCAGCCGGTATGTCTTTAGAATGCTCAAAATACTGCCGCCAAAGTCAAGATTGCCAGGCCGCCCATACAGGACCAGCCGGTCACGTAGAAAATTGTGCGCAGGCCGCCGTGCGGCTTGCCGCTGCCGTTCAGGTGGATGAGGATCATGATCACCCGCGTGACCAGCACCAGTGACGCAAGCAGGTTCACCCAGAACGGCGCCGCCCCCGCGAGGATCGCAGCGATGGTCACGGTCAGGAAGGCCGGCAGGGTTTCGCAGCCGTTCAGATAGGCCCGGTTCAGACGGTAAGCCTTTTCGGCATAATCCTCCCGCGGTGTCGCACCGGGTGCGAGGCCTGCCTTTTGCTTGGCCAGCGCCGAAAACGGCGACAGCGCCAGGATGATCAGGGTAAAGATCACCAGCGCGGCCAGGGCGTGGGAATATGCGGCGAAGATTTCCATTGGTTACTCCGCTGCCATCGCGCCCATGCGGCCGGTCTGCTGCGCCTTGATACGGTCTTCGATTTCCTCGCGGAAATTCTTGATCAGGCCCTGGATCGGCCAGGCCGCCGCGTCGCCAAGGGCACAGATAGTGTGGCCCTCGACCTGCTTGGTCACATCCCACAGCATGTCGATCTCTTCCAGCCCGGCCTCGCCCTTCACCAGACGCTCCATCACCCGCATCATCCAGCCGGTGCCTTCGCGGCAGGGGGTGCACTGGCCGCAGGACTCGTGCTTGTAGAACTTCGCCAGCCGCCAGATCGCCTTGATGATATCGGTCTGCTTGTCCATTACGATGACCGCCGCAGTGCCAAGGCCCGACCCCAACTCACCGCGCAGGTAGTCGAAGTCCATGATCGCGTCGCGCATGTTCTCGCCGCGCACGCAGGGCACCGAGGAGCCGCCGGGGATGACTGCCAGAAGGTTGTCCCAGCCGCCGCGGATGCCACCGCAATGCTTTTCGATCAACTCCTCAAAACCAATCGACATTGCCTCTTCCACCACACAGGGGTTGTTGACGTGGCCGGAGATTGCAAACAGCTTGGTGCCGGCGTTGTTCTGACGCCCGAAACCCGCGAACCAGTCGGCGCCGCGGCGCAGGATGGTCGGCACCACGGCGATGGATTCGACGTTGTTCACCGTGGTCGGGCAGCCGTAAAGCCCCGCGCCCGCCGGGAACGGCGGCTTCATCCGGGGCATGCCCTTCTTGCCCTCAAGGCTCTCGATCAGGGCCGTTTCCTCGCCGCAGATATAGGCCCCTGCCCCGTGATGGAGGAAAACATCGAAGTCCCAGCCGGAGCCGGCTGCATTGCGGCCCAGCAGGCCCTGGTCATAGGCTTCGTCGATCGCCGCCTGCAGCGTTTCCCGCTCACGGATGTATTCTCCGCGCAGGTAGATATAGCAGGTATGCGCATTCATCGCGAAACTGGCAATCAGCGCACCCTCGATCAGCGTATGCGGATCGTGGCGCATGATTTCCCGGTCCTTGCAGGTGCCGGGCTCGGATTCATCGGCGTTGATCACCAGATAGGCCGGGCGGCCGTCGCTTTCCTTGGGCATGAAGGACCACTTCAGGCCGGTCGGAAAACCCGCACCGCCGCGGCCGCGCAGGCCGGAGTCTTTCATCGTCTGAACGATCCAGTCACGGCCCTTTTCCAGGATGCCCGCGGTGCCGTCCCAATGGCCGCGCGCCTTGGCGCCCGCCAGCGAGCGGTCGTGCATCCCGTAAAGGTTGGTAAAGATCCGGTCCTGATCCTTCAGCATGTGTGCCTACCTTTGGTTTTCTTCTTCATTGGCCCGACGCATGCGCCAGAGTTGAAATATGTTGACCAGGGCATAGATCATGCCCGCCAGCGCAGCGAAGTCGAACAGCAGCGCATAGCGCCCCGGCAGCCCCAGCATGGGGCCGATGAACAGCGACACCGCCATCCACAGCAAAATGGTCCCGGCAATCACAAGCGCGATATGCCGGCCCTTTGCGGCGATAGCCTGGTCCTGTTCCTTGCTCATCTGTTCCCCATCACCCGGGTGCGGCCCTGCAGGCTGCGTCCCGATCAGTCGTCTTTGCCGTCGTAGATGTGCTCTTCTTTGGCACGTTTGGCGAACTCTGTCTCGTCACCCACCTGCAGACGCTTGGCCTGTTCGATCCAGCCGTCCCGTTCGATCCGGCCCTTGAACGTGAGCCGCGAATCCACCCAGGCCACTTCAGCTTCACCCCAGTCCGCAATCTGATCGAAGTGGAAGAAACCAAGCTCGTTTAGCTGCGCTTCCAGCTTGGGACCAACGCCCTTGAGCAGCTTCAGATCGTCCGGCAGGCCGCCGCGGGCCTCTTTCAGGACTTCCGGCTGAGCTTCATCGGCCTGGCTGTCAGCCGTGGCTTTGGCAGCCGCCCCTTCCGGAGAGGAGGGCTCAGCAACGGCCGATTTTTTCGGGGCCGCCTTGGCTGCTTCTTCAGCCTGCTTCGCCGCAGGCTTGGGGGCTTCCGGTGCCTTGGGCGGCGCCTCCGCCGCGGCACGGCCTGCAACAACGCCGTCCTTGCCAACCCATGGGGTCAGCAGCGGCACCTCATCCCCCTGGATGCGCATGACGCCGTCCTTGATGTCCGTCGCCAGCTGGACGCTTGCATTATACCGGGTCCTGCCGCTGTCGAAATCAGTCAGCGAGGTGAGGCCCGATGCCGGCTCAGCGGCGTAACGCCCGTTCTGCGGGCCCGGCGTCACCTCCCTGCCCGCGGCCAGATCGTCGAGCAGCTTGGAGAAGCTTTCAACTGTCAGATCCTCGTAGTAGTCCTTGCCGATCTGCGCCATCGGGGCGTTGGTGCAGGCGCCAAGGCATTCGACCTCCTCCCAGGTGAACTTACCATCCGCCGACAGGGTATGCGGTTTTGCGGCGATTTTTTCCTTGCAGACCGCAACCAGGTCTTCGGCCCCGCAGATCATGCAGGAGGTGGTGCCGCAGATCTGAATATTGGCAACGGAACCGGTCGGTTGCATCTGGAACATAAAGTAGAAAGACGTGACTTCCAGCACCCGGATATAGGCCATGCCAAGCATGTCGGCGATGGTTTCGATTGCAGGTTTGGTGACCCAGCCTTCCTGCTCCTGCGCGCGCCACAACAGCGGAATGACCGCCGAGGCCTGACGGCCCTCAGGGTATTTTGTGATCTGCGCTTCCGCCCAGGCCAAATTGGCCGGGGTGAAGGCAAAGCTGTCGGGTTGTTCGTGGTGGAGACGGCGCAGCATCAGATCACCTTTTGGTGGGTGTTGCCCGCGCGGATGCCTCCGGCGGGAGTGTTTTTGAAAAGATGAAACAGGGCAGGCAGGCTCACCGGTCGATCTCCCCGAACACGACGTCCATAGTGCCGATGATGGCGGCGACGTCAGCCAGCTGGTGGCCCCTGGCGACGTGGTCCATCGCCTGCAGGTGCAGAAAGCCCGGCGCGCGGATCTTGGAGCGGTAGGGCTTGTTGGTGCCATCCGCCACCAGATAGACGCCGAACTCGCCCTTGGGCGCCTCGACGGCGGCGTAGACTTCGCCTGCGGGGACGTGGAAGCCTTCGGTGTACAGCTTGAAATGGTGGATCAGGCTTTCCATCGAGGTCTTCATGTCGCCGCGTTTGGGCGGGCTCAGCTTGCCGCGGGCGATCACGTCGCCGGTGGCCTCGCGCAGCTTGGCAATCGCCTGGCGGATGATCGAGGTCGACTGGCGCATCTCTTCCATCCGGCACAGATAGCGGTCGTAGCAGTCGCCGTTCTTGCCCACCGGGACCAGGAACTCAAACTCGTCATAGCATTCATAGGGCTGCGCCCGGCGCAGATCCCAGGCAAGGCCGGAGCCGCGCACCATGACGCCGGAGAAACCGTATTGCTGGATTTCTTCCTCTGTCACCACACCGATGTCGCAGTTGCGCTGCTTGAAGATGCGGTTTTCGGTCAGGAGGCCGTCGATGTCGTCCAGCACCTTGGGGAATTCCAGCGCCCAAAGGTCGATGTCATCGAGCAGGTCGTCCGGCAGATCCTGATGCACGCCGCCGGGACGGAAATAGGCCGCATGCAGGCGGGCGCCGCAGGCCCGCTCATAGAACACCATCAGCTTTTCACGCTCTTCAAAGCCCCACAGCGGCGGGGTCAGCGCACCGACGTCCATTGCCTGGGTGGTGACGTTCAGAAGGTGATTCAAGACCCGGCCGATTTCCGAGTAGAGGACCCGGATCAGCTGGCCGCGGCGGGGAACCTCGACGCCGGTCAGCTTTTCGATCGCCAGGCACCATGCATGTTCCTGGTTCATCGGCGCCACATAGTCGAGGCGGTCGAAATACGGCAGATTCTGCAGGTAGGTGCGGCTTTCCATCAGCTTTTCGGTGCCGCGGTGCAGCAGGCCGATATGCGGGTCGCAACGCTCGACGATCTCGCCGTCGAGCTCCAGCACCAAACGCAAAACCCCATGCGCCGCAGGGTGCTGCGGGCCGAAGTTGATGTTGAAATTGCGGATCTTCTGCTCGCCGC
>NZ_JAXMOX010000072.1:0-20237 GCF_034669605.1 Leisingera sp. | reverse complement strand
AACTGGTTCATAGGGAGCGCTTCAAAACGCGCCTCCAGGCAAAGGCGGCGATCTTCGAATACATTGAGGTCTTCTACAATCGCCAGCGCCGTCATTCCGCAATCGGCTACCTAACCCCCGCGCAAGCCTACGAAACCATGACTTGGAAAAGCGCAGCATAGGGTCAATAATCAAACTGTCCGGATATCGGGACGAACTCCACAAGAGTATGTCGCGCTGCCATGCAGCATTGCAAAAATCGGACACTCAACCGTTTCCACGGCAAGGGCCCGGTCATGATGGGTGCGCTGGTATTTAATTGTTCTGTCTGCGAAACATACGGTCGGGTTGCGACCTTAAGCGCAATACCGAAATATTGGAGATCGTGCCGACGGGCGTGATGCGCTTTCCCGGCACGAGCATCAATGACAGCCTCGCCGACAGGGCCAAAAACCTGAAAATTTGGCATCGGATGGGCGGCGCCACCACTGTTCAATGAGGTGGCGGAAAGCTATAGATATGCGTCAATGGCCACGCCATTACCGACAACACATTGCGCGACGTGGTCAGATGAGCCGCTTGGACGAAATCAGGAAAGAATACGAGGATCTTAAGAACCTGTCGGCCGATGCTGACGGAAACGCAAAACGGCGCCGAGGCTATGATTTCGAACGCCTGTTGAACAAGCTCCTTGTTCTCGACAACATGGAGCCTCGTACAGGATACAAGCCTGCGGGTGAGCAGATTGACGGTTCCTTTTATCTCGACGGCCGCATTTATCTTCTTGAAGCAAAATGGCATGCAGACCCGCTTCCCGCGTCGACGCTCTATCAATTCAAGGGCAAGGTCGATGGCAAACTTGCCGGCACTATCGGCATATTTATTTCCATGTCCGGATATGCCGAAGATGCTGTCGATGCGCTCATCCTTGGGAAGGCGCTGAATATTATCCTGCTCGATCAACGAGACATGGATGCGGCGATCGTCCGCGGCAGCGGCATCAAGAGCGTGTTGAAGCTCAAACTTCGTAAAGCAGCCGAGGAAGGTGCGATATACTTCCCGATGGAAGGGAAACTGGTCACAGCTGAAAAGACCAGCACCGTAGAGATCGAACTTCTGCGCTACGACCACACTACCGGCGGTGTCGTTGCCACCCAGCCTGCACAACCCGCCGCAGCGGACCTGTTGATCGTTTGCGAAGGTGATTCCGATCGTGTGGCCATCGCTACGCTCGCCGAGCGGATTCTTGCAGCCGGCGGCTCGCGACGTTCAATCAAGATCCTGACTGCCATGGGAAAAATGACCATCCCACGGGTCGCGAACGCTATGTGGAATACCTTCCATTCGGAAGCGAAGGCTTTGATTGTAGTTGATGGCGACAGCGACCCGACCGGCACTGTCAGCATGCTCGATAAGGGTCTTGAATTTGAGGAATGGATCGCCGCGGTCCCCAACCCGTCGATCGAAACCTGGCTCAACCTTGACCTGGAAACTCTGCGTCGCCGGGGCCGCAAGATGGACGAATTGATTCGAGCAGCTAAAAGCTTGGACATTGAGGCGCTGCGGGGGCGGGACGAGGAGTTCGCAAAGTTCTACGACGCGATCCTTGGAGCCTGATCGCTTTCAAGCTTCACGTAAAAGCCCCCACTTAACTGGCAACTGCTGGCACGCGCAGAAGGAACGTCTGGAGCACACCTCCGCCACATCAATGTCAGAGAAACTCCAAATCGTTGCTCTACAGCAACCACAATGCTGACGGGCCCGGAAAGGACCCCAAACTCGCTCAACCCAAGAGAGCTCTACTCGTGGACAACTCGCCAAAACTCGTCAAAGATCATGCTGATTCTGAGATGTGGGAGAGAATATGATGTCTAGCCGACAGTTGGAGGAGCGCTGGGAGCGCGAGATTAACCAACATATCGCCAGGGCTTTGGAGATGTCGATCGAGGACATTGAAAGCCTTTCATTTGAGGTTGAAAACAATGAAAGCGACGAAGGCGTCGTTTACGGACAGATTATCCGTTTCCACCTTGAGCATTGCGATCCTGACGCACTTTCGCGTGTTCCAAATCTTGAAAATGACTGGGTGATGATTGCCCCGCTTCCGGTTGGCCCCGATGAGCCGGAATAGCTGGCAGCGTGCCGCATCCGACCAAGGATGATGCCATCAATGATTCGGCTTGCAACGTCTTCTATATTCGGCAGGCGAGATCCTGAAATTCACATCTTGTGAAGCCAATTGTATTGGGCGGCCCTTTGGGGTGATGCATCGTCCCGAGTGATTCTTCACTCTGCCCAGCTTATTTTAGATTTGTGGAACCATGAATGCGTAAAATTGATTTACACCTGCACACTAGGAGTAGCAGTCAAGACAAGGATTTTGCATTCTGCATCGAAAACCTCAAGAGGTATGTCGCAGATGGCGGCCTCGACTGTATAGCGATCACAAATCATAATCTATTTGATCGGGGTCAATTTGAATTAATCTCATCTGAGGTTGATATATTGGTGCTACCCGGAATTGAAGTCGATGTCGATAACTGCCATATGCTTGTGATATCAGATGGAGGCGATTTAGAGTCATTCTCTGATTGTTGCCAGCGGGTGAGTGAAAATTGGTCTGACGGTGAACGCCCTCTAACAGCAGATCAGTTCGAGGGCATCTTCGGAGATCTCCGTCGCTACATTCTTATTCCGCACTATCTCAAAGGTCCTAGGATCGGACCTGATCTCCTGGATAGATTGTCAGACTTTATTTCCTGTGGCGAAGTTAGCAGCCCTAAGAAGTTCATGTCGTGTATCAACGATCCCGATATGCTCGTTCCAGTTTTCTTCAGCGACTGCCGGATCACCCAGACCCTCTCTGAGCTCCCGACAAAGCAAACTTACATAGATTGTGGCGAGGTGTCTTTCGGAGCTCTGCGCCAAGTCCTTCGAGATAAGGGTAAAGTGGTTTTATCAGAAAACGATGGAAATAAGCACTTCCAGATTAGCGCAGATGGACAGCTTCTTTCCACGGGGCTAAATGTTATCTTAGGTGATAGGTCTTCTGGTAAGTCTCATACGCTTCAGAGAATATGTGATTGGTTCGGGGAAGAAAACAGCCGATATATACGTCAATTTGACTTGGTGTCTAGGAACGAGGCTGAAGATGAAAAAAAATTCAAAGACTTCCTCAGTGAGAGTACTAGCCTCTTCTCAAAAGACTATTTGGAAGATTTGCAGTCAGCTGTCGCAGATATTTTAGAGGTGGACTTGGAATCCGATGCCTTGTCCGTTGAGCGATACATATCGACGCTCTTGACATACGCGCAGGAAACCAGTCGTCATGACGCATTTTCAAAGGCGAAAATCTTTAACGAGGATGCATTTTCTAAGAAGGATTTAACCGGTCTGATTCAGTTGATTGCGTCAACTAAACAGCTCGTTAGCAATGTTGAGTACCGAGGTCTAATTGATAGTCATATCGGCCATGACAGCTTGAAATCACTCTATATTGAGCTCATGAAGACTTACGAAGGTCATGAGCAGGTTAACCTCAAAAAGGATTGGGTAAACAGCGTCGTTTCTGAAATTAAAGGTAAGCTTCAGAGAAAATCTTCAGCGACCAATGTGTCAGACGTCGACCTTCTCCGGGTTGCTTCGAATAGGCGAAAAGTAGAGAAGTTTGAAGAGCTAGTAAAAACTGCGCGCACCCCAAAGACACCACTCCGAAAAAGGAAAGGGAGCTTTGAAATTGTTGCTCAGGTAGGTAGTTTTTCTAGGGCCCGGGAGATTAAGGACTTGTCCCGGTCTAGCAAAAGCTTCAGCGCAGCCTTTTCTAAATATGAGCACCCGTATGAATTTGTTCAAGAGCTTCGAAAAATTGGATCTCCAATTTTGGCTGCGGATTTTAGTAAGTATATGGTTAAGGTGGAATATAAGATCCTGAACAGGGACGGCCTTCAAGCATCCGGGGGGGAGCGTTCTGAGTTCTTTCTTCTAGATAGGATCGAAGGCGCTAGCTCTGCTGACGTCCTCCTGATTGACGAACCGGAATCGTCATTCGACAACCACTTCCTGAAGTCTGAAGTCAATGAGTTGATAAAGGAAATGTCGAGGCAGATGCCTGTTGTTGTAGTCACTCATAACAACACTGTTGGCGTTTCAATTCGGCCTGATTTCATTCTATACACCAAGAAGGAAGTGGAGGATGGTGAGATAAGGTGGAGAATTTACTCTGGGCATCCAACCAGCAAGACGTTAACTTCCATCGATGGGCTTGAGCTGAATACGAGAGACGTGCTTCTTGGAAATCTTGAGGCGGGAGTTGAAACCTATGAAGAGCGAAGCGCAGCTTATGAAGATCTTAAAAATTGAAAATGGGAATGGATACTTCTGGCGTGAAACGCCTGGGGAGTGGCGAAAGATCGACGAAATTGATAAGCTTGGATTGCTTTCACTTCTAAATACATTCCTTAATGAAGAGGTGGAAATAGACTCACCTGAGGAATACGATATCCCTAATGAGGTTCACAAGATTATTTACCAGCACATTTTTGGCAAACTGCAATCCCTTTCTGATAGCAAGTCGTCTTTCAAAGACGACAGTGAACGCCGGTATTTTGAAGAGATCAGCAAGTACTCGTCTGCGTAAGATGATTAACAACACTGTCTTGGTCATCAGCTCGACCGTCTGGATTCTGCGATGTCCTGCCTGACCAGGGCGGCGCACCGACCGGCAGCTTGCTGCGCTTGGCGGCCGATCTGAACGTCAACTCGACCGTCCGGGTCCTGCGCAACGGTGCTGTTCGCGCGTGCTATCATTGGTTTATATTTTTGCGGAGAGGGCAGGTAGGATACGGCGGTTGCCTGCTCCCGCAACCAACACAATTTCCTCAATACCTTCAAAGGCTTCAGGCATAACGCCCGGAGCCTTTCCTGCGTTTGCACCCGCCGCACCCGCCGCCAGGCGCAGCAGCCCGGCCAAGTCGCCCTCAAGGGTCAGATCCAGGCCAGGGCCCTCCGCCGCAGGCGCCAGCACGATCCGCTCCACCAGAGCCCGCAGCGCCTCCTTGGCCTCGACCATGCCCTCGGCCGTGCCAAGGCCCTTGATCCGCCGGGTGACCCGCTCCCGGTAGGCCTCCGCCATCGACGGGTGAAACACCACAGGGTCCGGGGCAGGGCTGTGTTCCAGCTTGCGGGTTTCGCAAATTCCCGGACAGGGATTTCGGTAATTCCCGGACAGCTCCGGGCTCCGAACACGGTTGGTCATCGCCTGGTCCCGTCACGGCACTCTGCCGATCTTTCAACCGGATCGGGAGGGGACAGCCGCCTGCCGGGCAGCGGATAGCACCGGGATCAAGTTCCTTGGCGAGTGGCAGGCCCGCAAGCACGGCGTTCAGGGGCGGTGCCAATCACTGTCCGGCAGTTGATTGCAAAGCAATCAATGAGAGGGGCGCAAGCGGCATCTTGCGATGGATGCTGCCACGTCTGACACCCGTGCTGTCGGATTCACCCCCGGCCGCGACGGCGACAGCCCGATCCTGCCGGAACTGCTCGATCAGATTCCGGAGGACGAAAAGATCAGCAGCGTGACCGCAGACGGAGCCTATGACACGCGCCGTTGCCACTCCGCCATCATCGAGCGTGGTGCCGCCCCGATTATCCCTATCTGCCAGAATGGCCGGCCGTGAAAAGAAAACTGCCCGGCTGCACAGGTCAGAAACGAAACCTTGCGCGCCACCCGGTACTAAGGCCGGGCCGTCTGGAAACGCGGGACGGGATACCACGCCCGGAGCCGGGTCGAGGCAAAGATGCGCGGCTTGAAGGCATTCGGCGAGCGCATCGCTGCAAGAGACCCTGACCGCCAAACCGCCGAAATCCACATCCGCATCGCCCTCATCAACCGCTTCCATGCACTCGGCGCCTAAGTTCAGAGGCGAAAGGGGAAGTCAGGCCGCAAGAAGGCGTTCTGCAACAACGACCATCGCATCCGTCGCCAGAAAGATCGTCACAATCGCGAACGCGCTGTTCGAAACAGGGCATTAATGCAACGCTCAGCTCGCATGACAAATACAGTTGCTAGGCGGGCGCGGTTCAGAATGGCTTAGAATGCGACGCGCAGTCCCGCGCCAATTTCGCGCGGTTCTAGGATTTCAACCGCTCCGCTGCGGCTGGTCGACAATGCAGCGCGGTTGTCGAAAATGTTGTTAACATAGGTGAAATATTCCAAGTTGTCGTTCGGGCGATAGCTGAGGCGGAGATTGGACAGAGCGTAGCCGTCAACATGTGAGTCGGGTTCATTTGTGTCGCTGCTGAAATACCCATCCACATAGCGCGCATCGCCGTGAAGTGTCAGATTGTCCGTGATATCCCACGCGGCAGACACCCCAATGGAGTAGCCCGGAGCCCGGGCGAACTCATTTCCCTCGTATTTCGTTCCGTCATGATCTGTAAACTTGCTTACCTCGGTCTGCAGGGCACCTAGGCTCGCTGAAAGCCGCAGCGACGATGAGGCGTAATAGTCGGCGTCCAGCTCCAATCCGTAGGAATGTGCTTTTTCGCCATTAACGATCATTGAGCCCTGGGTCACGGTGCAGTCTGCGTCCAGGCAGTTTGTGACAGAGCGCTGAATGTTCTCATATTCTGTATAGAAGAGGTTCCCTGCCAAAGTCATCGCACCGCCAAGCGCACTGCCACGCACGAACAGCTCAGCATTCTTTGCCGTCTCGGGCTGGAACTCATAATACGCTTGGCCGCGGAAATTCGTGCCGGCACCACCTGGCAGATATCCCTTGCTGACTGTGGCGCCCGCGGTCCAGTCGGGGGACAGGTCATAAGCCAGCGTCAAGGTGGGCATGAGCTCGGTGAAGTTTCGGTCATAATTGAGAGGGCCTGGCACATAGCTGGTCGTCCCGTTGATTTCTATCTGGTCCTGTTGCAGTCTGAGGCCCCCGGTCAGAGCCCAGTCCTGCGCAAAACGCCAGGTGGTCTCTCCGTAAAGGGCGGTGCTGCGGGTGCGAAAAGTCAGGGCAGCTTTCCCGAAGGGGGCGCCAAAGTACGTGTTTGTAAAATCGGCACTGGTATCTTCATCAGAGTAGTACAGGCCCGCGACGCCGCTCCAGACATCTCCTGGTTGCCCGAAAGTCAGTTTCAGTTGATTGCTGAAGTTCTGATAGTCTCTTGATGCCGCTCCCGAGTAGGGATAGGCAAATACGAAGTCATACTTGGCTTCGGAGTACTGAAGCTGGTTTGCAAGTTTTACCCCGTTGAAAAAGTCGTATGCGACGTCCAGAACGAGCCCGTCTGAAACCACGTCCATATAGTCTTGATATTCGCTCGTGTTTTTCAGCGCATCATAGGGCGGCGTGACAGTTTCGTTATTTGGCCGGTGCAAATCGGTATGGGAGTAGGTGAGCTTTACCTGAAGCCCTGGCAGATCGGTGGGTTCCCAAAGCAACTTGATCCGCCCGTTCAGGCTGGCGAAGTCGTAGTCAAAGCCTGGCTCTGTGAAGCTGGCGTTGGTGTAGGTGACGAAAGTATCCCGGCCTGTGTAATCCAATGCAATGCGAGCAGCCAGGTCGTCGCTCAGCGGTCCGGATGCGGCGAAGGAGAGACGGCGTTTGTTGCGGCTGCCGTAAACGATCTGCCCGGCATATTCCGGCGTGAAGGTCGGGTCTTTTGTGTTGACAACAATGGCACCGGCGATGGCGTTTGCGCCCTGTGAAGTGGTTTGCGGGCCTCGGAACACTTCCACTGTTTCGACGTCCCAGCTCGTGGTGCCGCCGGCACCCAGTTCGATTGAGGTGACATACCGGCCGTCGACGCTCATGGTGGCGCGTGGCAGCGGTTTGGCCAGATAGGCATTGCCTCCAACGAGCGGGCCGTCGCTGTCCACGCCGCGAATGATCGGGGCGCTGGTGGTGCCTGGTATGAAGACGTTCGGCGTGTCCGCGATCACTTCGTTGATTGTTGAAGAGGCTGCTTTTTCCTCCAGTTCCTCGCCACCAATGACGCTGACTGAGCTGGAGGTATCTTGCAGGGAGCGTTCTGCTGTGATGCCCCGGACGATGATCTCGTCCAGCTGAACAGTTCCTCCAGAGGTGTCTTCGGCGAATGCGGATGTTCCTGCCAGCAGGGCGGGTGAACTTAGCGCGCTGGCCAGAAGGGCCGCGCGACGGGAAAGGCAATAGGGCATCAGATTGTTCCGGATCGCATATAGCAAATTTGTTTGAAGGTTTAGATGCGCGCACAGGCACACGCCGTGCGGACGGGCCGTCGGGAGGTTGAGAGAGAGTGGACAACGGCGCCTCTCGCCGCCGCTTTGACGTGGGAGTAGGTGATTAGATGTCAGGCATCCCGGGAACCCCTTTGTATTTCATTGACCGGCATTGACGGGCAACTTAACGACGGGCGGCGTCTTGGCGGCGTCTTGGCGGCCCCGGCGGGCCGACCGCGGCACCTCGGGCATTGCAGACAACACACTGTCTCCGTCAGTCCTACCGGGCATTGCGCACGCCAAGGGCGTTACGGCAGGCTGGGCACCGCATAAATGGGCGCTCAGCAGGCTTCTGTCAATTAGTTTATTGAGTGCAAACTAAATGGGGGTTTTGGCACAGCCATGTCAGGGAAGCAAATTCTTGCGTCGGCACCTGGCACATCCAGGCGCCTGTCAGCTTTGCGGTCCGATCAATGCCATGACGCCCGCTATCATGGCCTCAATGCCAAACCCGTGCAGCTGTTCGGCATCGGCGCTGCTGGGGGTTTCGGCACGGGAGGCATCGGCAACTGCGATACAGTGGTAGGCAATGGTAAAGAAAACCCGGTTCGACTGATCGAAAGTCAGTCCAAACCTGTCCGCAACCCGGCGCTGATGATCGTAAGTACGCTGCATCATCGGCTCGGTGATCCAGTCCCGCCGCAGCAGATAAGGGGCTATGCCGGAGTGTTCATACACCAAGTGCCAGATGCTGAGACTAAAGCGATGCATGTATTCAGTCAGGTCCGTATCTGCGGCCGGGTCGGGCAACGGCCAGCGCAAGAACGCTTCTTCTGCCACGAGTGTTCGCAGATCTTCCAGGCTGTCGACACGCTTGTAGAGGGCAACCTGGGATACGCCCAATGCATTTGCCACCCCGATGAAGGTGAGATTCGGCAGGCCAATTTCGATGCCTGCATGGGCGATCCGGTCGCGTGTGATGGTGCGCGGGCGACCGCGGGCGGGTTTCGGTTTCTGGTCGGTCACGCTGGTCCTTCGATCTAGCCTGTTCTGGCTGGGCTGGGTGGAAAATATGGGTGCTGCGCTGGAGTTGCAAACCCCTTTCCCGCGGCGCCAGCCAAGACGATGCAAGCCTGCTTGTACAATTAGTTTAGTGGTACTATACAAAAAACACCCCAGATGCGCGCAAGCTGCGCGTCGAGGCAGTCATTTCCGCATCTGACAAAAAAAACCGAGATATTTCATGAGCGAAAACAATGCGCCAGAAGCAGTCGGCGCCCCCGCGGGCATGGACAGTTTGCTGGCACCTATTCGCGGCCGTCTGCGCCGGGCGGCGTTGCTGGCCGGGGTTGGGCAGGGGTTGGCCTTGGTGCCGCTGGCGGGCTCAGCCGTCATCGCGACGCGTATGCTCGCCCCGGAAAATACAGGGGCCGAGGCGGTGCTTTGGGCCATGGCTGGGCTTAGCATCCTGTGTTTGCTGTTCGGGTTGTTGCTGATCTCAGCGGGGGAGTATCTGGCGCATCTCGCCGATGATGCCCTTACTGCGGATCTGCGTAAGCGGGTGGCGGCGCGGCTTGCGCGCGTGCCACTTGGCTGGTTCACCTCGCGTGGGGTTGGGGATGTGAAGCAAGCGCTGCAGGACGACATGGGCACTTTGCACGAACTGACGGCGCATTATTTTACCGGCCGGGCGCGCTGCTGGAGCGCCATCGCGGTGACCGCCTGTTTCCTGGCCTATTGCGACTGGCGTCTGGCCGCGCTGGCGCTGGCGCCGTTTCCCCTGCATCACCTGATTTTTGGGACAGCGAAAAAGTCGATTAGCCACGAGCGGATGGCGCATTTTGCCAAGGCGCAGACGCAGATCAGCGATGCGGCCCATGGTTTCGGCCGGGCGATGCCGGTAATTCGCGCCTTCTCCCGGTCCGGCGAACTGCCAGCGGCCTACCGCAAGGCGGTGGACGACTTTCTCGAAGCGTTTCTGCGTTTTACCCGGCCGTTGATTGCCCCGTTGGCTAATGCTAACGCGTTGATTGCGCCGGTTTCGGTCACAAGTCTGGTGCTGATCTTTGGGGTCTGTTTCCTGTGGCTGGGTTGGCTCGCGCCTGTGGACATCCTGCCCTTTGTTCTGATGGCGCCGGGGGTTTCAGCGCCGATGTTGATTCTGGGGTTCATGGCGCATGGGCTGGCGCAGGCCAGTGCAGCGGCGGCGCGGATAGATGCGGTACTGGCACTGCCAGTGCTGCCGGAGCCGGCACCGCAGGATCGGGTCGTTCCTAAGGGAAATGTGATGCAGTTCGATGCCGTCAGCTATGGTTATGGCGGCAGTCATCCGGTGCTGTCAGATATTTCGATGACGCTGGAGCCGGGGACGATCACCGCCATCACCGGTGTGTCAGGGGCTGGAAAATCGACTCTGGCCCGGCTTGCCTTGCGGTTTTTTGACCCGACCCAGGGGCGCATCATCCTTGGTGGTGCAGATCTGCGTGATATCGGCCTGCCCGAGCTCTACAGGCGGGTTGGGTTTGTCCTGCAAGAGGTGCAGCTGATCGACGCAAGCCTGCATGACAATATCGCCCTCGGTCGCCCCGGGGCCAGCCGTGAGGAGGTTAAGGCGGCCGCGCTGGCGGCGCATATCCACCACCGGATCGAGGCCCTGCCGAAGGGATATGACACCATCATCGGCCGCGATGCAGAGCTATCGGCGGGCGAGGCGCAGCGCGTCACCATCGCGCGCGCGGTGCTTTTGGATCCGCCGATTCTGGTGCTTGATGAGGCCACCGCAGCGCTGGACGGGGAAAGCGAACTGGCGGTGCAATCGGCGCTTTCCGACCTGTCCCGCAGCCGCACGTTGCTGGTCATCGCGCACCGGCTGGAGACCATCGTGGCGGCGGATCGCATCGTGGTTCTGGAGCAGGGCCGGATCCGCGAGGTGGGCACCCATGCGGAGCTGATGGCACAGCAGGGACGCTATGCCGGGCTGTGGGCTGCCAGCAGCGGACCGGGGAATGCAAACGAAAGCAGAAAAAAGGCGGTCTGATGATCAAGCTTCTGACGAGGCTGCTCGGTGCGGATGGCGCCGTGCTCCGGCGCTACGGGCTACTGGCACTGGCCTGTGGTGTTTTGAATGCACTCACCATTGCGCTGACAGTGCCGGTGATGCAGCACGCGCTGCGCGGTGACCTCGCTGCCGCCGCTGTATGGATCGGAGCCCTGATGCCTGCGGCCCTGTGCTGCTGGCTGCTACGGCGGCGGGTGGAAACCGCCGGCATCGACGTGGGAATAGCGGTGCTGCGCGGTGTCCGGCTGCGGCTGGGCCGTCATGTCGCCCGCCTTCCGGCGGGCTGGTTTGATACCGGTAGCGCTGGGCGGCTGGCGCATGCGCTGACAGATGGCGTAATGGAAGTAGCGCAGTTGCCGGCGCATGTCTTCACACCGGTGCTGACCGGGCTTGCGGTGCCGCCGGTGCTGATTCTGGTGCTGTTGCTGCTGGATTGGCAGACTGGCAGTCTGGCGGCTTTGGCGCTGCCGGTGCTGATCGGGGCGGGGGGGCTGGCCGGGCGCTTGGGGCGTAAGGCCGGGGAAGGGTTTCACGCCGCTGCCGCCGAGACCAGCCAGAGGGCGGTGGAATTTGCACGTTCGCAGGCGATCTTAAGGGCCTTCAATGCCTCCGGGGCGCAGTTTTTGGACGCGGCCTTTGATCGCCAACGCCGGTCTTCACGACAGTTGATCCGCCTCTCGACCCTGTCGGTGATGATGAATAGCTGGGTTATTCAAGGGGTTTTTGCGGGCGCAATCCTAATGGCCACGCTCCGGTACGTCGATGGTCTGCCCCCGGAGCGCGCGGTGGCGCTGGTGGTGGCCCTCGTGCTGGTGATGCGGTTTCTGGAGCCGGTGACCGAGCTGGCAGGCTTTGCTGCCGCGCTGCGGGCCGCCAGGGCGCAGCTGATCACGCTTACAGAAATTTTGGATGCCTGCCCGTTGCCGGTTCCAGCGCAACCGCGGCAGCCCAAGGATGCCTCTGTCACGCTGGAGAATGTCTACTTTAGCTATCACCCCACGGCCGATGCGGTGCTGAAAGACCTGTCCCTACAGGTGCCGCAGGGCAGCATGACCGCGGTGATCGGCGCCTCCGGGTCGGGGAAATCGACGCTGCTGCGGCTGGTCGCGCGGTTTCATGATCCAGACGGCGGGGCGATACGGATTGGTGGCTTGGATCTGCGTGAGATGTCGGAACAGACGCTGTCCGAACTGATCAGTCAGGTGTTTCAAGATACCTATCTGCTGCCGGGCACCATTGCAGATAACATCCGCATGGGACGTCCGGACGCCACCGCGGAAGAGCTGGACGAGGTTGTGCGCCTCGCCGGTGTTGACCACATTGTAACGCGATTGCCGGAAGGGATGGACAGCCAGGTGGGCGACGGCGGCGTGCGGCTGTCCGGCGGCGAGCGTCAGCGTATTGCCATCGCCCGCGCCCTGTTGAAGGACGCGCCGATTCTGCTCGTGGACGAGGCCACATCAGCGCTGGATGCGGAAAATCAGGCCATCGTCACACGTGCGCTGGCGCAACTGCGTGGCCGCCGGACGCTGATCGTGGTGGCGCATCGGATCGCGACACTGGACATGGCCGATCAGGTTGCAGTGCTGGAAGGCGGCAGGGTCGTTGAATGCGGCCGTCCGGCGGACCTGGCAGCGCGCGGCGGACCCTATGCCGCGGCCATTGCGCGCGACCGCAGCGCCCGGTGCTGGCGCATCGGGGGGCAGGTATGACGGTGCCGGTGGCGCGCAAGCTGCAGAGTGCCGCAGCCTTCTGGAGGCAATCGGCGCAGGCCATGCTGCCCCTGATCTTTGTGGTGCTGTGCGTGCTGTCGCTAGCGGTTGGTGCCGGCGGTCTGGGGCCGGAGGGGCTGCTGCGCCCAACATCGGAGCAACTACTGATCCTGACGGCCAGCCGACTGCCGCGGTTGGCGGCGCTGGTACTGACCGGCGTCGGGCTGGCTGTCAGCGGCGTGCTGTTGCAGCTGATCCTGCGCAATCGTTTTGCTGAACCTGCCACGACCGGGGGCATGGAGGCGGCGAAGCTGGGTATATTATGCGCCATCACCGTGCTGCCCGCATCCGGGCCGCTGCTGCGGATGGGGTTTGCAATAGCGTTCTGCCTGGCAGCCAGCCTGTTCTTTGTCGCCCTGTTGCAGCGTCTGCGGTTTCAGGACACCATTCTGGTGCCGGTAATCGGGTTGATGTTCGGAGGTATATTGGGTGCGATAGCCGAGTTTTTCGCCCTCAGTCAGAACAACTTGCAAAGCATGCAGAGCTGGATGCTGGGGGATTTCTCCCGCGTGGTGCAAGGCAATTACGAGCTGATCTACCTGATCCTGCCGGTTGTCCTGCTGACTTATGTGTTTGCGCAGCGCTTCACGCTGGCCGCAATGGGGCGGGATCTGGCGGAAAGCCTTGGGCTGCGCTACCGCCGCATGGTGCTGCTGGCGCTGCTGCTGGTCTCTGCCACGGTGTCTGCGAGCGTCATCACCGTAGGGACGGTGCCCTTTGTAGGTCTGGTGGTCCCCAATCTGGTAGCAATCTGGCACGGCGACAACCTGCGCCAGACCCTACCCGCCGTTGCTCTGACGGGGGCGGTACTGCTCCTCGCCTGCGACATTTTTGGGCGTGTAGTTATCTATCCTTACGAAGTGCCTATCGGTCTGACGGTGGGGGCGATTGGCGGCCTGATCTTTCTGCTGTTGATCCTAAGAGTGCGGCGGTAGCGATGCGGTTTGGCCTGATCCTGCTGCTGCTGGCGATGCTGGCTTTGGCATATGTGCTGTGGGGGGGGGCGGTGCCGCCTGAGTTTATCCTGCAGCGCCGTCTATTGCGGCTAGGGGCAATGGTGGCCGGTGGCTGTTGCATTGCGCTCTCTTCCATCCTGTTTCAGACCGTGGCCCGCAACCGTATCCTGACGCCTGCGGTGATGGGCTACGAGGCGGTATATCTTCTGTTTCAGGCTCTGCTGATCCTGGCGTTCGGGGCCGAGAGCCTGCGGACCCTTGGCGCGGCGGGCAATATGGTGCTGTCGGTACTGGTGATGCTGGGCTGGTCGGTCGGGCTGCATGTCTGTCTGCTGCGCCGCCGCGGCACGGACATCAGCCTGTTGTTGTTGGCGGGCCTGGTTCTGACGCTGGTGATCACCAGCTTCACGCAATTCGTTCAGCTACGCATCAGCCCAGGAGAATTTGCCATTTTCCAGAGCTTTGCTCAGATGTCCTTTGACGGGATCACCGGCGTGCAGCTGGCGCTTGCGGCCATGGCCGTCTGTTTTCCAGCGGCTCTACTTGTTCGGCGGATGGCGGTTCTGGACGTGGTGGCGATGGGCCGTGAACAGGCACTTTCGCTGGGGGTCGACCATGGCAGGGAAACCGCGCTGATCCTGGGGCTGATTGCGCTGCTGACAGCGGCCTCGACCAGTCTGATAGGGCCGTCGGTCTTCATGGGCGTGTTTGTGGCCAACATCGCCTATCAATTGGCCGGGAGCCATCACCACCGTCGCACTTTGCCGATCGGCTGCCTGATTGCCGTCGCCGCAGCGCTGCTGGCGGAACTGCTGGTCCAGCATCTGTTCCAGTTTGCCACAAGTGTCGGACTTCTTATCAACCTGACCTGCGGGATCTATTTCCTGCTGCTCATCCTGCGCAAGCGGAGCGTTTCATGATTACCGTCTCGAAGCTGGCGAAATCCTATCGCGGCAAACCGGTGCTCCAGCCGATAAGCGCCGCAATCCGGCGGAGCGGCCTGACCTCGCTGATCGGGCCGAACGGGGCCGGAAAAAGCACCTTGCTGATGCTGATGGCCGGGTTGCTGGAGCCATCCGGCGGAGAAATCTGCCTCGATGGCCGCCCGCTGGGCGATTTTCCACCCCGTGATTACGCCCGCCGGGTCGCAACCTTGCGGCAATCCAGCCTGTTCGATCTGCGCCTCAAGGTCGAAGAGCTGGTTGCTTTTGGCCGCTTTCCCCACGGCCGCGGTCGGCTGGCCGCGGCCGACCATGAGGCCATTGATCGTGCCTTGGCGCTATTGTCTTTGGAGGATTTGCGGAAGAGATACATCGACGAGCTGAGCGGCGGGCAAAGGCAAATGGCTCTGCTTGCGATGACCATTGCGCAGGAGACTGATTGCCTGCTTCTGGATGAACCGCTGAACAATCTCGACATGCAGCACGCGGTTCAGGTCATGGAGGTGCTGCGCACTCTCTGCGATAGCTACGGGCGCACGGTGGTGGTTGTTATCCATGATATCAATTTCGCCGCCAATTATTCTGATCACATGATTGCGCTGAAGGACGGTAAGTTGGTCGCCGAAGGGCAAACCGGGCTAATAGTGACCGAGCGCCATCTGCAAGCGCTCTATAACCTTGATTTCGAAATTCTGACACATGGCGGAAACCGCCTGTGCAACTATTTCACCCCCCGCAAAAGGATCTGACGATGGGTATTTCTGCAATGAGTTCAATCAAGCAGGCGCTGTTGGCCGGTCTGGCGTCCCTGGTCTTCACAGGTGCCGGGGCCGAGGAGGCTGTTGTAGTGCCGTTCAGCCCGCCGCTGGTGATTGCGCATTCGCTGGGCGAGACCGTACTGGCGCATCGGCCCATACGTGTTGCCGCCCTTGGCATGAATGATCTCGATTTTCTGGACCAGCTGGGGGTGCCGGTCGCCGGCGTGCCCAAGGATTTCGTGCCGCATTTCCTCGCCGGGTATGTTGAGGATCCTGAGGTCAGAGATCTTGGCTTTATCGTCAAACCGGATGTCGAAGAGGTCTACGCCCTGCAGCCTGATCTTGTGTTAATGACGGCGCTGCAGGCAGAGCATTACAGCGACATTTCCACCTTTGCGCCGGTGCTCTATTTCGACGTTGACTACCGCGACAGCCGCCGCGGTCATCTGCAGGCGATTACGGAACACTTCGCGACGCTGGGGCGGATCTTTGGCAAGGAGGACATCGCCCGCGCCGGGATCGCGGCTCTGAATGCTAAGGTAGCTGACCTGAATGCCGCACTGGCAGAACGGCCGGAGAAGGCGCTGATCCTGCTGCATAACAACGGAGCGTTCAGCGCCTTCGGCACCACCTCGCGCTATGGCTTCGTGTTCAGCGACCTTGGCGTTGTTCCGGCCGGCGGTTTTGACGAGACCGGCTTGCACGGCCAACCGGTCACCAGCGAATTCATTCAGGCTGCGGATCCGGATATTCTGTTCATCATCGACCGCACGGCTGTTATGACAAATCGACCTGTGCTGAGCAGGGCGTATATCGCCAATCCGTTGCTAGAGAACACACCGGCCTGGAAGAACGACCGCGTCGTCTTTGTCGACCCGGAGGCGTGGTACACGACGGCAGCCGGGCCGACGTCGCTGTCGATCATTATCGAGGAAATCCGGGAAGCCTACGCCCGGCCATGACTGTGCGGCCCCCTGTTGTTGAATTTGGCAGGCAGCAGCTTTGACAACAGGCGCCGCTTTACGCAGTTTCGCTAGTAGGAGACGCGCCGCGGAAACCTCTCGTCAGGAGTTTTTAGGTATCAGTCCCGTGTCGGCGCACTCCGAAACGTTTATGCTGCCGAACCGTACTGATCGGGCCGGGGCGAGCGCTTGCTTCATGGCGGAAAAACATCTAACCGTTTTCAAAATCTGCCAGAAAACGAACTCTTCTAGCCATTCATCCAAAGTGGATTTCGTGAAAGTGGCGCGTACTTGCCCGGCAGGCTTACTGGGTTTTATCGAGGACTGGGAGCGTTTGATCGCAATTGCCAGCCGGATCGTCGACAGCCGCACGGAGGCTGAGAAGCTGGTGCAGGACAGCTGGTTGCGGTGTGCCGCCAACGTTTTCCACCAGCCAAGGCAAAGCCCGGCTTTCGCACAATCGTTGCAAATTTGGCTTGGGACTGGCGCCGCCGCCAAAAGCGTGAAACGCGCATCACAGACACGCTGGGCATAGCGTGCGACGATCCGCGTGGTGCCACCGCGTTCCGATTGCGGCGCGTAGGCGGGCTGACCCAGGCTCAGATTGCCACGCGACTGGATACTGTCCCTTCGCGCGTTCATGCCTAAGTGGTAAAAGCTCTGACGCATCTGACTTGCTGTCTCATGGACCAGTATGCGCCAATGCCGCACGAGCAGCTTCGTCCTTGTCCGATATTGCGGCCATTGCAAACCTTTAGTGTAGGCCGTCAACGAACCTTGCAGTTACCCATAAGTGTCTGGCGGCGGCGTTACGATGCGGGCTCCTTCGACGAGGCCGGCGAGGCGGGAGAAGCCTCGCCATATGACGGTCGTCCCTGGTGGCGCGTCGGAAGCGCGGTTGAGATAGCCTGCAAGGCGCGCGACCGCCCTGACATAGAAATCAAGATTGTCCGGTTCTTGCCGCTTTCTACCCGGGGTCGCGTGTTCGTGCATGCGGCGCTCCTCTTCGGTGAAGACGGCCGCCGGCAATGCTTCAGGTGCCTCGCGGCTCAGCATGGTCAGCCATGACACGCGCCATGCTACGACGCAGCACAACGCGATGCAGTTGGCCAGGCGATCAGCCGTGGCCAAGCGCAGCTCTTCGATCCGGCACCCGGTTTTGAGGGTCCGGAAGAAGGTCTCGATCTTCCAGCGCAGCGCGTACCATTCGAGCTTGTGTACAGCGTCCGCGTGGGTCGCCACCGGCAGGTTCGTGATCAGCTTCCAAATAACGGGTGCTCGGCCCACCGGCGGGTCGAACTCCTCGGCGTGGATGATCTGGAGGTCCTGATGCCGGTATTTCCGCTGCTTTCCGATCGGTGGCCGGACCGTCATCGTTGCGTGCCGGACCGACAGCACAGCACAATGATCCTTGCCCTGCGCGTCGCGGAACCGGACTTCGTGGGTTCCGCTGGACTGCACCTCGGCCATCACCTTGGCAGTGGTTGTGCCGCCATCCTCCGCCAAGCGGTCGACACAACTCCGAACGAGGAAGTTTGCCCCGAGTTCTTCGGCCAGGCAATAAAGCTCATAGATGTCGCTTTCCCGATCACCGGCATGCACACAGCGTTCGGGCGCACCTGCCAGTTCGGTGGACAGGCGCAGGTTATCAAGCCAGCGCATGCTTTCTTTCTGCTCGATCGGTACCCGGGCCGGATTGATCTTGCGCTTGAGCGCGGCGGTCCCCTTGAGCTTTGCGCGCGACCAGAACTTGGCGGCGGTCAACCCCAGCGGAAGCCCGTCGGACGTGATCGCCAGGCTGGCATGCATTAGGAGCCCGCAGACCGCATGCTTCTGATAGCGGCCTTCCTTCAGCTTGCGTCCGGTCGACACCTTCGTGAACCCGATCTTCTCCGGAGCCGAGCGCTTGAAGGAGAATTCCGTAGTGTCTTGCAGGATCAGGATGGGACCGTCGGTCGCCTGGATGCGCAGCGCAGAGGCCGCGAAATGGCCCTCAAGGATCTTGTCCTCGCTGACATTACCATTGGACAAGAAACGGTAAGCGGCCTTTGTGTCCGACCAGTCCTGGAACGCCGTGGGCAGAGATTTCCCCGGCCGCTCCCCGAGAGCCTCGAGCATTGCCCCGAGCCGCCGGTTCAGCCGCACGTCACCCAAATCACACCCGGCGGTTTCCGTTTCCACCCAATTCTGCCCCATGCCCGCACCTCACTCATTCGGTGCCACATGGCGAATCATGATCGGGGCTTCTCGGGCAAGACAAAGTCTTGTGGATGAACCTATTCGCCACACGACTTGTGGGTAACTTCAAGCCGATAATCATCAGCCTCTCCTGTTGAATTCGTTCGGGCGGCAGGCGCCTTACTCTGCCGGTTCCAGCGCAACACCGTTGCCGCGCAGATAGGCTTCGGCCTCAGCCACCGAACACGGCGGCGGTGTCGGATCTAGGCCAATCATCCGGGCCACGTTGTTGCGGAGGTAATCCTCAAGCGTACCGGGCGGCCGCCCGCAAATTCGCCCTCGAGGATGAAATCGGCCTCGGCAAACCCCTTTTCGACATCGCCGCGCTCAACCTTCACCGGATCCAGCACCAAGTTGCCGCCGGGGCCAACATCTTGGATTGCAGGCGCACCGGGCTTAATGGTCTCTTCGGGGGTAAAGACGGCGGGCAGTTCCTCGTATTCGATTTCGATCTGCTCCAGCGCCTCTTCGGCAATCACTTCGCTGACGGCGGCAACCGCAGCAACACCCTCGCCCCAGAACCGCACCTTGTTGTCGAGGATGTACTGATCCTTGGTGCAGGAGACCGAACGCGGATGCGGCGAGCCATAGTGCAGCACGCGGGGCACGTCCTCATCCGTCAGAACCGCCTTCACGCCCGGATAGGCCAGCGCCTTTGAAACATCAATGTGCCTGATCCGGGCATGGGCCACATCTGCGCGCTTGACCTTGCCATAGAGCATACCAGCGGGCATCAGGTCGGAAACGTAAATACCTTCGCCAGTCACCTTCTCGATCACGTCTTCGCGTATGACGCTGGTGCCGACGATCCGGAACTGGTTTTGCAGGGTACCGGTGGGCTTGTTCATGTTCTGGCTTCCATCCCGCTGGTCAGGCGCATTTCCTGCGCGGCGCTGCGGGTCGCATCGAAAATCTTGTTGTGGCCGGTGCAGCGGCAAATGTTGCCGCTCAGGCCAAAGCGGATTTCTTCATCCGTTGGGTCCGGGTTTCCCTCCAGCAGTTCGCGGGCCATCATCAGTATGCCTGGGGTGCAAAAGCCGCATTGCGACGCGCCGTGCCGCATGAAGGCGTCCTGCAATGGGTGCAGCGCCTCAATGCCGCTTTGCATCCTCTCGATGGTCTCGACGGATTTGCCATCTACTTCGACGGCCAGCATCAGACAGGCGTTGACCGGCTGCCCGTCCACCAGGACAGTGCAGGCGCCGCAATCGCCCACGTCGCAGCCTTTCTTGGTACCGGTCAGCCCTAGGGTCAGGATTCATAACCAGAAGATGACGGTTGCAGCGAGGGCGATGGCTGAGAGGAAGACTTTCGGACAGCGGTCATAGCGGGTTGCCACGCGCCGCCAGTCCTTCAGCCTTCCGAACATGATC
>NZ_JAXMOX010000071.1:0-20337 GCF_034669605.1 Leisingera sp. | reverse complement strand
CTTCAGCACCTTTTTCTTAGGTTAGTCAGCCTCTTGGCGTCAGCTGTCAGCCGCCGCCTGGGCTTTGCTCAAAAGCGCCTTGAAGGTTTCAACCTCCTGCGCCTCCATCCCCTCCAGCAGCCGCGCCTGCGTCTGCACATGCGCGGTTACCGCGCGGTCAATCAGGGCAAGGCCTTCCTTGGTCAGACCCACCAGAAAGCTGCGGCTATCCTCGGGGTTCACTTCGCGCTTGACCAGCCCGTCCGCTTCCAGCCGGTCGATCCTGTTGGTCATCGTGCCCGAGGCCACCATCGTTGCCTTCAGCAAATCGCCCGGCGACAAGGTGTAAGGATTGCCTGAGCGGCGCAGCGTGGCCAGCACATCAAACTTGGCCGCGTTCAGCCCAAACTCTGCAAAAGTTGCCTGCATCCCGCGCTGATACATCAGGTACAGCCGCGCCACCCGGCCAATTACGCCCATGGCCGTGACATCAAGGTCCGGCCGCTCCCGTGCCCATTGCTGGGTGATAAAATCCACATGGTCCATATCCCCGGTTTAATAGATTATACCTTGACGTCAAGATAAAATCCATTATCTCGGCATCAAGACAAGGAGAGACACATGCCCATCCGGACCCTTCTGCTGACGGCGCTGGCGCCTGCCATCTGGGGCAGCAGCTATATCGTGACGACCTCTCTGCTGCCCGGCCATTCACCGCTGGTGGTGGCCTTGCTGCGGGCGCTGCCTGCAGGGCTCTTGCTGCTGCTGCTGGTGCGCCGGCTGCCGCCGCTCGACTGGCTGCCGCGCCTGGTGGTGCTGGGCGCGCTGAATTTCTCGCTGTTCTGGGTGCTGCTGTTTGCCTCCGCCTACCGCTTGCCCGGCGGCGTCGCCGCCACGCTCGGCGCCGTGCAGCCGCTGATTGTGGTGTTCCTGGCATCCCTGGTGCTGAAGACACAGATCCGAACCGCCGCTATTGCCGCCGCTCTGCTAAGCATCGCAGGCGTGGCCCTTTTGGTGCTGACCCCCGCGGCCAAGCTCGACACGATTGGCGTGCTGGCCGGGCTTGGTGGCGCGCTGTCGATGGCCGCAGGTGTGGTGCTGACCCGCAAGTGGCAGCCGCCGGTTCCGCCGCTGACCTTCACCGCCTGGCAGCTGACAGCGGGCGGGCTGCTGCTGCTGCCCGTTACACTCTGGATGGTGCCTGAGCTGCCCGTTTTCACCGCCGCCAATATCGCGGGCCTCGCCTATATGAGCCTGATCGGCGGCGCGCTGACCTATATTCTGTGGTTCCGCGGACTGGCCCGGATCGAGCCCTCGCAAGTGTCGCTTCTGGGTGTCCTCAGCCCCTTGTCAGCGGTGATCCTCGGTTGGCTCCTGCTGGGTGAAACCCTGACACCGAACCAAATGCTGGGCGCGGTGCTGGCCCTATTCAGCCTGTGGCTCGGCCAGTCCCGGCTGCGCCTGCGCACCAAACGGCACGCAACTTCGGCGGAGTAACCCGGGTCACCGCGGCATTGCAGGCTCACAGGCCCCGCCGCGGTGGCATTCCAGCACCTGCCGCCGCACTTCAGATGTGTCGGCAAACACAAACCCGCCGCAAGCCCCGGCCCGGATCACCAGCTCCTGCCCGCGCTGTTCAGCAAAGAACACCTGGTCCGCGCCCGGGGCCATACCGCCGCACCAGGGGCCGAGGCACTCCACCTCAAGCACTGCCTGCACGTTGACACGGCTGGAAAAATATTCTCCGTCCAGCACCTTGCCCGAAAGCTGCGCCGGAATGCGGGTCAGCGGCGGCATGTCATTGGGATTGTCTGCATGGGACCGCGGCAACAGGCTTTCGTCAAACCGCAGCTCGCCCGCGATGATGTTGTAAACGCTGTCCGATTTCGCGGCCTGCAGATAGGCGTCTGCAGGTCCCCAGGGCAGGCAGCTGAGAGCGGCGGCGGGGCTTGCGGAAACGGACAAGAAACAAGCGAGAAGGGCGGCGCCTGACCTTGGGGAGGTGCAATGCGCCTTCCCAGGGGGAAGGTCAGGCGCTGCCCGGCCTGTCGGCGGGCCGAAACATTCGGATAGAAACCGTGGCAATCCCATCTCACAAATACTCCCGGAACTCACCCACCACCCGCGCATAAACCTCGCGCTTGAACGGCACGATCTTTTCCACCAGCTGCGCAACAGGCTGCCAGCACCAGGCCGAGAATTCCGGATGATCCGTCTCGATATTGACCTGTTCATCCGTCCCCAGAAAGCGCATCAGATACCATTTCTGCTCCTGCCCCCGGTACTTGCCGCCCCAGAACTTCGGCACCACGTCATACGGCAGGTCATAGGGCAGCCAGCCGTCGGATTCCGCAATGATCTCCACTAGCTCCGCCGCCACGCCGGTTTCTTCCTCCAGCTCGCGCAGGGCAGCTGCACGCGGGTCCTCGCCCGCATCGATTCCGCCCTGCGGCATCTGCCAGGCGTCCTTGTAGCGGTCCTTGCGCTGGCCGACAAAAACCGCGCCCTCACCATTGATCAGCATTACTCCGACATTCGGACGGTAGGGCAGCTTGGCAATCTCTTCCGGCGTCATCCGGCTCTCCTCGAAATGCTTTGCTTAAACCTTAGACCGCTTGCCGCAGGGGCATGCAAGGGGGTGACGCGGCGTTTGCACGTGACAAGCCCCCCTTCGCCCCTGATCCTAGGGGCAACTGCCAGGGAGAGTTTCAGATGACTGCGTACCCCAACATGCTTGCCCCGCTGGACCTGGGCTTTACCACGCTGAAGAACCGGGTGCTGATGGGCTCGATGCACACCGGGCTGGAGGAAACCGGTGATTGGAACCGGGTGGCGGAATTCTATGCCGCCCGTGCCCGCGGCGGTGTGGCGCTGATGGTGACCGGCGGCATCGGCCCGAACCTGGAAGGTTCAGTTCTGCCCGGCGCCTCGATGATGACCTCCGCCAAGGACGTCGAGAACCACCGGGTGATCACGGACCGGGTGCATGAAGCGGGCGGCAGGATCGCCATGCAGATCCTGCACGCGGGCCGCTATACCTATGGGCCGAAATGCGTCGGCCCCAGTCCGGTGAAATCGCCGATCTCGCCCTTCCCGCCACATGAGCTGGACGAGGACGGCATCGAAAAGCAGATCGCCGACATCGTGAACGCCGCTTGCCTCGCGCAGGAAGCAGGCTACGACGGGGTCGAGATCATGGGGTCCGAGGGCTATTTCCTCAACCAGTTCCTGGTCACCCGCACCAACAAGCGCACCGACCGCTGGGGCGGCTCTTACGAAAACCGGATGCGGCTGCCGATCGAGGTCGTGCGCCGCACCCGCGAGGCTGTGGGCCGCAAATTCATCATCATCTACCGCCTGTCAATGATCGACCTGGTGCCTGAAGGCTCCACCCACGACGAGGTCGTGCAGCTGGCGCAGGAAATCGAGAAGGCCGGCGCGACCATCTTCAACACCGGCATCGGCTGGCACGAGGCGCGCATCCCGACCATCGCCACCTCGGTGCCGCGGGCGGCCTTTGCCTGGGTCACGCAAAAGCTGATGGGCAAGGTCTCGATTCCAATCATCACCTCCAACCGCATTAACTCGCCTGAGGTGGCCGAACAGGTTCTAGCGGAGGGCTGCGCCGACATGGTGTCGATGGCGCGGCCGATGCTGGCGGATGCGGATTTCGTCGCCAAGGCCGAAGCCGGCCAGGCCAGCCATATCGCCCCCTGCATCGCCTGCAATCAGGCCTGTCTCGACCACACCTTCAGCGGCAAACTCACTTCCTGCCTGGTCAACCCGCGCGCCTGTCATGAAACGGAACTGGTGATCGAACCCGCCGCCGCGGCCAAAACCGTGGCGATTGTGGGCGCCGGCCCTGCCGGGCTGGCCACCGCGCTGACGGCAGCGCAGCGCGGCCACAAGGTGACCCTGTTCGACCAGGCCGATGAGATCGGCGGCCAGCTCAACATGGCGAAGCAGGTTCCGGGCAAGGAAGAATTCTGGGGGTTGGTGGACTGGTACCGGACCATGATCGCCGATGCCGGCGTCACCCTCGCACTGGGGCACCGGGTGGCGGTGCAGGATCTGACCGGGTTTGACGAGATCGTTGTCGCTACCGGCGTCATCCCGCGCGATCCCGCCATTCCGGGCCAGGACGGCGACAATGTTCTCAGCTACATCGACGTACTGCGCCACAAAAAGCCTGTTGGACAGCGGGTCGCGGTGATCGGCGCTGGCGGCATCGGCTTTGATGTCTCCGAATTCCTGTTGGAAGAGGGCCACAGCCCCGCCACCGATCTGCCCGCCTGGATGAAGGAATGGGGCGTCAGCGACCCGGCAGAACACCGCGCGGGCCTTGCTCCCGAAGGCCCGCAGCCTGCCGCCCCTGCGCGCCGCGTGACACTCCTGCAGCGCAAGGCCGAGCGTCACGGCAAACGGCTGGGCAAGACCACCGGCTGGATTCACCGCGCCACGCTCAAGATGAAGGATGTCGAGTTTCTGGGCGGCGTGAACTACGAACGCATCGATGCGGACGGCCTGCACGTCTCCTTTGGCGAGGCGCGGGAGAACCCCACCTTGGTTGCCGCGGACACCATCGTTCTATGCTCCGGACAAATCTCCGAACGCCGATTGGCGGATGATCTGGCAGAACACGGCATCACTGCGCATGTGATCGGCGGTGCCGATGTGGCCGCGGAACTGGACGCCAAACGCGCCATCAACCAGGGCACCCGGCTGGCCGCGGCGCTATAACCGCGCCATGGCCAGCTCCGGTCTGGCGCAGATTTCTCCAATGAATCTGGCGGCATGGCCGCAACCGCGCTAACCATGGGGAAACGGTTGCAAATGAGGCCGCCCCATGCCGATTTCTGCTTACGACCTCTGGGCCGATGGCACCGCCCGCCCCGCCGCTGATCTGGCCGCGACCGGGCCGGGCCGCTACCGCTGGCTGCACTTCGACCTGGCTGACCCGGAGCTGGCCGAATGGTGCAAGACTCAGCTCCCCGGCATCCCGGGCCAGGCGCTGCTGCAAAGCGAAACCCGGCCCCGCTGCGATGTGTTCGAGGACGGTCTGATCCTGAACCTGCGCACGGTGAACCGCAATCCCGGCGCCGAAGCCGCGGAGATGCTGTCGCTCAGGATCTGGGTCACCAGCCGAACCATTGTCACCGTACGGCTGCGCAAGACCTTCGCGCTTGATGCGTTCCGTGCCGAATGCAGCACCGGCCGCGGTCCCAATTCGCCAGGTCATTTCCTTTACCGCCTGATCAACGGGCTGGCCCTGCACACCCGCGACGTGGTGCTTGAGCTAAGCGCCGCGACCGAGGCGCTGGAGGAGATGACCGAGGACGGCACCCTGCCCGCTGCCGAAGCACTCAAGGCACCGCGCCGCAACGTGCTGAAGCTGCACCGCTACCTGGAACCGCAGCGCGAAGCGCTGCTGAACTTGCAGGAATCCGGGGGTGCGCTGTTTTCGGAGGGCGAGCAGCTGCACCTGCGCGAGGCGGTGAACCTGTTCACCTTGGCGGCGGAAACGCTGGAATCGCTGACCGGGCGGCTGGCGGTGCTGCGCGACCACACCGACGCCGAGCTGGCCCGGCAAATGGGCCGCAACAGCTATGCGCTGTCGGTGGTGGCGGCGCTGTTCCTGCCGCTGGGATTCCTGACCGGCCTGTTCGGCGTGAATCTTGCCGGCATCCCCGGCGCAGAGTCGCCGCTGGCCTTTCCCATTCTCTGCCTCAGCCTGCTGGGGCTCGGTGCTGGCATGCTGCTGGTGATGCGCTGGCTCAGGCTGCTCTGACCGCTGCATGCCCGCCCCCGCTGCCTATCCGTGCAGTTTGCGGCTGCCAGCCGGTGCCTGCCCGCGGTCCTCCATGCCGTAGTCGCGGATCACCCCCGCCACCCGCAGCCGGTAGTCCGCAAAGATCCCGCTCCGGCCCCTGCCCTGCGCCGAGCGGTGCTCTGCAACCTCGCGCCAGCGCTGCACCGCGGCCTCATCCCGCCAGAAGGACAGTGACAACAGCTTCTCCGGCGCGCTCAGGCTTTGGAACCGCTCAACCGATATGAACCCGTCCACCTGTTCCAGCAGCTCCCTCAGCGCGGCCGCGGTGTCCAGATAGGCTTCCTTCTGCCCCGGGGCAATCTGCACTTCGAATATCACGGCTATCATACCCACCCCCTTAAACCGCCCCATGCGGCGCCGAAGCCAGCTTCAGCCAGGTCCGGTCCTCGCCCAGCAAGAACCGTTCCTTTTGCGCAAACTCATAATTCTCCCGCCCCAAGGGATCCGCCGCCAGCCGGGCACGATAAGCCTCATACTCAGCAAGGCTTTCCACATTGTAAATACCATACGCCAGTGTCGACGACCCTTCATGCGGCGCATAGTAGCCGACCAGGCCGGCTCCGCAGCGCGGGATCGCCTGGCCCCAGTTGCGGGCGTAGTGTTCGAACTGCGCCTTCTTGGCAGGGTCGATGCGGTAACGGATAATGCAGGTCAGCATGGGAAGTCCTCAGTTTGTTCAGGACCTCCTGCCTAGCCCGCTCCATCACCTGGATGCTTCGATGCAGATCGAAACGTTACTCCACGGTGATAGTGATCAATTCTGAAACAACCGGAGCAACATGCGGTACATGGCCTGCATCCCCAAGCACCAGTTGCAGCGTATGACGGCCCGGCGACAGCTCCAGCGTCACCTCGGTCTGGCCGCCGCCGAAATGCAGATGGTTGTCGTCCGACGGCAGGCCGAAGTTCAGCTCATCAGCGCCATCTTCGCCTTCACCCAGCGGCGGCCGGTCGATCAGCAGATGATGGTGCCCGGTGAACTCCTTCTCAACTCCGGACGGGGCCACCCCCATGCCCGAGAGGCCAAAAACCAGCGTGAGCGGAGACGACACTGAATCCCCATGTTGGATATTCGCAAAATAGACTTTGGCCTCCGGCTTCGAAGGCGTCCCACCTCCGGCCCTGACCGGACCCCAAGCCAGGGCCGCCAGAAAGAAAGACAGCGCAGCCGCAATCAGCAGTTTCATTTTCGGTCCTCCAACAGAACACTTGGCCAACAAACTATAGCTAGCGGCGCGCCGCCCTGCGGCAATCCCGTTGCCGGGAACAACCGCGCAAAAACCTCTCAGCACCGTCTATGGCCGCCGCCCGCTTGTTTGCAGCGCGGGGCAAGGGAGATAGTCTTGACTGACAGCTTTGCGGTGGCGGCCCGGCAGTCACTGGCTCCTCCTCCGGAAATATGTGCCAACGGCCAGCAGACACGGGCGCGGCAACAGGGGCACTTGGTGCGGCCGCCCGTGCCGGGTTATCATCTGATTTAGATGTTCAATCTTCGAATGCGATGGAAGTATGCCGAAGACCTGCCCCACACCGAAACTGGTGATTTTCGACTGCGACGGCGTGCTGGTGGACAGTGAGCCGGCCGCCAACCAGGCGTTGGCAGACAACCTCGCACGCCACGGGCTGGTGCTGACGGTGGAGCAGTCGATGGCGCATTTCGTCGGCGGCACCATGGCGAGTGTGATGGCCAAGGCCCGCTGCCTGGGTGCAGACCTGCCGGAAAACTGGATCGCGGAAATCCATGCCGAGACCTATACACGGCTTGAACGGGGCGTGCCGCTCACAGCGGGCATCCCTGATCTGCTGGCACGGCTTGACGCACATGGCGTCCCTGTTTGCGTGGCCTCCAACGGCAGCGAGCAAAAGATGCGCATCACTTTGGGCCAGAACGGGCTGTGGGAACGGTTCCACCCTCATGCAATGTTCTCAGCCCAATCCCTGGGCGTGGCCAAGCCGGAACCGGGATTGTTTCTGGCCGCCGCCAGCCATTTCGGTATGCAGGCGCGCGATTGCCTGGTGATCGAGGACAGCGGCAGCGGCGTCACCGCCGCAGTGCGCGCGGGCATGCGCTGCCTGGGATTTGCTCCCCTTGGCAGCGGCAGCAGGCTCGCCGCGCTGGGAGCGGAAGTGTTCAGCGGCATGGCAGAGGTGCCGGCCCTTTTGTCGATCTAAGCACGTTGTGGTATTGACGCCCGCATGGAGCAGACATTGAACACCCCGTTTGTGGCGCCTTTTGCCGAGGCTGAAGCCGGGACTAAGCCGAAGCCGGAACCGCAGCGGGCGCCGCTGTTCATTCAGGACGCGGTAACCCCATGGGCGGGCAGCACCATGCTGCTAACCCTGTGGCGGCTGCAGGAAATCGCGGACCGCGGCAGCTAGTGCCCAAGCCCGCTGCTGCTTCTTTCCGGTTGAAAGTACTCCAGGGGGTTCGGGGGCCGGCCCCCGCCGCCGCCCTGACGGATTACCCGTAGGTCGGGTGAAATTTCCCGGCCGGCGACAGGGTGAAGATATCGGCCCCGTCTGCAGTGACCCCGATCGAATGCTCAAACTGCGCCGACAGAGACTTGTCGCGGGTGACGGCAGTCCATTCGTCGGCCAGAATCTTGGTCTCCGGGCGGCCCAGGTTGATCATCGGCTCAATGGTGAAGAACATGCCTTCTTCCAGCACCGGGCCGGTTCCGGGCCGGCCGTAGTGCAGCACGTTCGGCGGTGCGTGAAACACCTGGCCAAGGCCATGGCCGCAGAAATCGCGCACCACGCTCATCCGCTGGCTTTCGGCATAAACCTGAATCGCATGGCCGATGTCGCCAAAGGTATTGCCGGGCTTCGCCGCCTCAATCCCCACCATCAGCGAATCATGAGTGACCTGAATCAGCCGCTCGGCCTTGCGCGGCAGCTTTCCTGCCACAAACATCCGCGAGGTGTCGCCGAACCAGCCATCGACGATCACAGTCACGTCGATATTCAGGATGTCGCCGTCCTTCAGCTTCTTGTCGCCGGGGATGCCATGGCAAACCACATGGTTGACCGAGATGCAGCTGGCGTGCTGATAGCCCTTGTAGCCGATGGTTGCGGACTTAGCGCCGGCATCCTCGACCTTTTGGGTGATCAGGCGGTCGATTTCGCCGGTTGTCTGGCCCGGAAACACATGTGCGGCAATCTCATCCAGAATACGCGCCGCCAAGGCACCCGCCTTGTGCATGCCGGCAAAATCGCCGGCTTCATGAATGCGGATGCCGTCCTTGGTTGTGCGGCCGTCTTTCGATCTCATCAGGCGGAGCTCCATCGGGTGTTGTCCCGTAGCTATCTAAAACGTCTTGGCCAAAAGGGCCAGAGCCGGCAGCGGAGGCCTGTTGGAACTTTTTCAACCGTGCTGCGTTGGGTCGGGTGTGCAGCAACAGCACAAGCCAGGAGGGACGCAGCAAAATGGATAATATCAGCGATTTAATGAAGGCTGAGATTTACGGTGGAAAGTCATTGGCCGATTTGGTGACGCTGGAATTTCTGGCGCAAGCTTTGGGAAGCGTTCTGGCCGCGACAGTCATTCTGCTGGCAGGTTTCATAGTTGCGCGCTGGGTCAAGCGCCGGATCGTAACACTGGGCGATAGCCATGCCAAGCTTGACCCGACCCTGTTTCATTTCCTCGGCAACTTTGCGCGCTATGTCATTCTCGCCTTTGCGGTGCTGTTTGTGCTGAATACCTTCGGGGTCAAGACCACGTCAATCGTGGCGGCCATCGGTGCTGCCGGCCTGGCGATCGGCCTGGCCATGCAAGGCGCGCTTTCGAATGTTGCGGCGGGGGTGATGCTCATCCTGTTCCGCCCGTTCAAACTGGGCGATTTCATCAAGGTGAACGGCGAGATGGGCACAGTCAAGGACATCAATCTGAACAACACGGTGATTGCCAGCCTCAGCAATCTGAAGGTGATCGTTCCCAATTCCGAGGTTTGGGGCAACACCATCACCAATTACTCAGCCTTCGACAGCCGCCGGGCGGAATGGACCTTCGGGGTCGGCTATGGCGCCAATCTGGCCACTGCCGAAAGGGTGATCCGCGACACCATCATGGCCGACAGCCGTTCGCACAGCGACCCGGAACCCTTTGTGCAGGTCAATGCGCTCAACAGCAGTTCGGTGGATTTTCTGGTGCGCGTCTGGGTCGATGCGGCGGAATATTTTCAGTATCAGGCCGACATCAAGCGCAAGGTCAAAGAGGCGCTGGATGCGGCAGGTGTCGATATTCCCTTCCCGACCCGCACGCTGGTTCACACCGATCCTGCCAGCCAGGAAGACGAGGTCGGCAAGGCCGCCTGACATCCTTACCGGCGCCGCTATTCCACTTCGGCAATGGCAGCGCCGGCCACGACCCCCTGCGGCGTGATTCTGGTGCCCAGCACCAGCCGCTCCACCCCCGCGGCCGATGCACTGGCAAAGGCAGCTGCATAGGCCGGGTCGATATCTCCGGCCAGACGAAACCGGTCGCAGTCCGTGCGCTGCACCAGGTAGAGCATCACCGCCCGGTGGCCCTGGGCCACCATATTTGCCAGCTCCCCAAGATGCTTGGTGCCGCGGGCTGTGACGCTGTCGGGGAATTCCGCCAGGCCCGGTTCCCGCGACAGTGTCACGCTTTTCACTTCAACATAGCAATCCGGCAGGCCGTCTTGCTGCAACAGAAAGTCGACGCGGCTTTTTACGCCGTATTTCACCTCCGGCCGCACGGTTGTGTAGGCTGCGAGACCGGCAACCTCACCCGCCTCCAGCGCGGCCCGCAGGGCGCGGTTGGGGACCGAGGTATCAACGCCGGTGAAATGCCCGTCTGCGTGCTCAACCAGCCGCCAGCCGTATTTCAGCTTTTTCTTCGGGTCGTCGTTCGGCTCCAGCCATATCCTCATACCCGGCTCCGCCAGGCCCATCATACTGCCGGGGTTGGCGCAATGGGCGGTGACCTCCCGCCCGTCCTCCAGTTTGCAATCGGCAAGGAACCGTTTGTAGCGGCGGATCAGCACGGCGGGGATCAGAGGGGTTTCAAAGCGCATGGGCTTAGGCCTATATCTGCCTGAGTGAGGTATCAAGGGAGGAAGATCATGGCGAATCCAACGGCTGCCATGCTGGTTATCGGGGATGAAATCCTGTCGGGCCGGACCCGCGATGCCAATATGTACTATCTGGCGGGTGAGCTTGCCAAACACGGCATCGACCTGCGCGAAGTCCGCATCGTCAGCGATGACGAGGCCGCAATCATCGGCTCGGTGCAGCTGCTATCGGCCGCATACGACCATGTTTTCACCAGCGGCGGTATCGGGCCGACGCATGACGACATCACTGCAGACTGCATCGCCAAGGCGTTTGACGCGCATCTGGGGGTCCGCGATGACGCCCGCGCGATCCTGCAGGCGCATTACGACACCCAAGGGCTGGAAATGAACGAGGCCCGCCTGCGGATGGCACGCATCCCGGAGGGCGCCGCACTGATCGAAAATCCGGTCTCGGCCGCACCGGGCTTCACCCTTGGCAATGTGCATGTGATGGCCGGGGTGCCGCTGATCTTTCAGGCGATGGTGGCCAGCGTTATGCCAACGCTGACCGGCGGCCAGCCGGTGCTGTCGCAAACCCTGCGGGTGTTCCGCGGCGAGGGCGAGATTGCCGGGCCGCTGCGTTTGCTGGCAGAAGCCTATGCGGATTTGTCGGTGGGCTGTTACCCGTTTCAAAAAGACGGTGCCTTTGGCGCCAATATCGTGATCCGCGGCACCGATGGTGCGCAAATTGATGCCGCGATGACAGAACTGGCAAAGGAGCTGGAGCAGTGACCACCGATCCCCGTTACTATGCCCTGACCGAGGCGACATGGCCGCCTGCCTCCACCCGCAGCCTGGGCCCCGTGACCCTGCGCGACGGCCAGGGCGGCGGTAGCCGGGTGTCGGCGGCGACGGTGCATGGCACTGTCTCGGAGGCGGAGATTGCCGCAGCCGAAGATACAATGCGTGCGATGGGCCAGGACTGCCTGTTCATGATCCGCGACGGCGAGGCGGATCTGGACGCACAGCTGGAGGCGCGCGGCTATGCGGTCAAGGATCCGGTCAACCTGTGGACCTGCCCGGCCAAGCATTTGACAGACATCCCGGTGCCGCGGGTCACCGCCTTTTGCGTCTGGGAGCCGCTGGCGATCCAGCGCGAGATCTGGCAGCAGGGCGGCATAGGGCCGGCGCGTTTGGCGGTGATGCAAAGGGTGCGAGGGCCGAAAACAGGGCTTTTGGCGCGTCACAAGGACAAACCTGCCGGTGCCGGGTTTGTTGCCATTCACGACGGTGCAGCGATGATCCACGCACTTGAAATCCTGCCGCAGCAGCGCCGCTGTGGCATGGGCGCCTGGATGATGCGCCAGGCAGCGTTTTGGGCTATTGAAAACGGTGCAGCTGAGCTGGCAGTTCTTTGCACCAAACGCAACGAGGGCGCCAACGGGCTTTATGCTTCCCTTGGCATGGAATGCACCGGACAGTACCACTACCGGATTTTACAGGAAGGTCATTGAACAATGACGGATCAGACCCTGCCCACAGCCCTGGATCTGCCGATGGCGGACCCGCTGCCGCCCGAGACGCAGAAGTATTTCGATATCTGTGCCGAGAAGCTGGGATTTGTGCCCAACGTGCTCAAGGCCAATGCCTTTGATATCGAAAAGCTGAATGCCTTTACCGCCATGTACAATGACCTGATGCTGGCGGACAGCGGCCTCAGCAAGCTGGAGCGGGAGATGATCGCGGTTGTGGTCTCGGCGATCAATCGGTGTTTCTACTGCCTGGTGGCGCATGGCGCAGCAGTGCGGCAATTGTCGGGCGATCCGGCTCTGGGTGAAATGCTGGTGATGAACTACCGGGTCGCCCCTTTGGAGGCGCGCCAGCGCGCGATGCTGGATTTTGCAGCCAAAATGACCACTGCCAGCGCAGAGATCGCCGAGACGGACCGTCAGGGCTTGCGGGATGCAGGCTTCAGCGACCGGGACATTTGGGACATTGCCAATGTCGCGGGCTTTTTCAACATGTCCAACCGGGTGGCCAGCGCCACTGCCATGGTTCCCAACCCGGAATACCACAGCCAGTGCCGCTAAGACGTTTGATTTCCGCAGCCGCGGTGATGCTGCTTCCGGCTCTACCTGTTGCGGCTGAAATCACCCTGCCAGCCGGCGCGTCTGCTGTTTCTGAACGGATCACGGCGCTTGGTGTCTACCAACTGCCGATCGGGCCCGAAGAGGCGGACAAAGTGCCCTCGCGCCGGTTCGAGGGACGGATTTTGCGCCGCACCTGGCGGGTCGAGGAAAACAGCACCGTGCTGCAGATCCTGGCGCCGTTGCGGGACCAGTTGCAGGCCGCCGGTTTTGAGGTGCTGCTGGACTGTGCCGCACGCGATTGCGGCGGATTCGGATTCCGCTTCGGGATCGAAGTGGTGCCGTCGCCGGACATGATGGTAGATATCTCCAGCTATCACTTCCTGTCCGCCGCCAAAGCAGACGAAGCGGTCTCGCTGCTGGTGTCGCGCGCAGGCGGCGCGGCCTTTGTGCAGATGATCACAGTGCATCCGCCGGGGTCGGCAGCAACGGCAACAGCAGTGGTAAAGCCTGCCGCCGGGACGCCTAGCATAGTGCGGCCGGTGGAACTGGCCAAGCTGCTGGAGGTGCGCGGCCACGCCGTTCTGACGGATCTGGTGTTTCAAAGCGGCTCCACCCGGCTGCAGGACGGCACCTATGCCAGCCTGCGCGAACTTGCGGAATATCTGGCCGCCAATCCGCAAAACCGGCTGCTGCTGGTGGGCCATACCGACACTGTGGGCTCGCTGGAGCAGAACACCGGCATCTCCGAACGCCGGGCGCAGTCGGTGAAGGACCGTCTGGTCGGGGAACTGGGCGCGGATGCGGCACAGATCGCGGTCGCCGGCGCCGGCTTTCTAGCCCCGCTTGCCAGCAATCTGATACCCGAAGGGCGCGAGGCCAACCGGAGGGTTGAGGCAGTGTTGCTGGGCGATTGACGCCGGACCAGCGTATGACCCCTGCCCGGCCCAATCCGCCACAAACCGCCCGCATTCCCCGCGGCTGGGAACCTTGGGGCCGGCATGCACGTTACAATCCAGACGGGATGGAACGCGTTAGTCTGGATCAACGGCTGTGCATCCTCCGGGATCAGGTGCCGGCCGGCCCCGGAACACAGACGCACAAGACTTGGGGGATTGGCATGTCATCGGCAGGTGTGAATTGACCTGTGCGTGCGTCGGGGGCGGCTCAATCGTCCCGCTCGGCTTTTCACTCTGACCAAACCCTCGCGATGCTTGGCATGGGTATCTGCGCGCCCGGCCGGTTTTCACACCCCCAAAAAGAGCCCCCGCATCCGGTGCGGGGGCAGGTCTTCGAGGGATGTCTTGGTCCGGTTTTCCGTAGCGCCGGTTCAGGCTTTCCATTCTGACGGGTCGCGGTCGGCAAATGCCTGGACCAGGAAATCGATGAATGCCCGGACTTTCGGCTGAGTGAATTTCCCGGGCGGGTAGACGGCATAGATGCCCTGGGTTTCCACTGGCAGGCTGGGCATGACGTCTTCGACCAGCCCTTCTTCCAATGCCTCGGAGTAGAGGTAGCTGGGCAAGTAGGCGATACCGAGACCCGAGATCGCCGCGTTCAGCAGCGATTGCCCGTCATTCACCGACAGCCAGCCCGAGGTGCGCACTTGGCGTTTCTCCCCCGACGGCGCGGTGATCTTCCAGACATTGCCGCTGGACTGGCTGGAGTAGTGCAGCAGCTTGTGGGTGTTCAATTCATCAATCTTCTGCGGGCGGCCGAATTTCTCCAGATAGGCGGGCGAGGCGATCATCCGTTTGGACGTCTCGGTCAGCTTGCGGGCGCGCAGAGAGCTGTCTTCCAGCTCGCCGATCCGCACCGCCATGTCGAACCCTTCGGAGATCAGCTCCACATAGCGGTTGTTCAGCACCATGTTGACGGTGATGTCCGGGAAGTCCTGCAGAAACTCCGACAGCACCGGTGACAGGTGATTGACGCCAAAATCAGTGGCGACCGAAATCCTGAGCAGACCTGAGGGGGCGGATTGCATCGAGGTGACCAGCGCATCCGCTTCCCCTGCATCATTCAGCACCCGGCGGGCGCGGTCGTAATAGGCAAGGCCGATCTCGGTCGGGGACACCCGGCGGGTGGTGCGGTTCAAAAGCCGCGCGCCAAGCCGGGTTTCCAGACTTGAAACATGTTTGGAGACTGCGGACTTCGAGATCCCCATCTTGCGTGCCGCGTCGGTGAAGCCGCCCTGGTCCACCACATTGGCAAAGGCCTCCATCTCGGTCAGTCGGTCCATGTTCACCCATCCTCGTGTATCCGTGTCACCCCTAGTGTTGCGGGTGAAATCGGGCAAGATCGGGGCAAGGGTGGGATAATTGCGAGGTTTTGCGGGGATCGTATGCGCTGTGGAAACGGCTGGAGGTCTGGCAAACTCGCCGGCGGCCTGCGGCTGTGATGCGCCTAAGGACCGCGTGAAAGGACCATTATTTTCAAGTATCTTTTAAGGCTTTGGATCAAAATGCCTCAGGCGGCTTTCCACATCAGCGAAATATGGGTGTCGCCGTATTTGCGGCTGTCCTGCAGAACGAACCCTTCCGGCGCGGCGACCGGCGCGCTTTCTTCCCAGACCACCAGCGCGTCTTCCGCCACCCATCCGCCGGCGACAGCGGCCGCCATAGCTTTTTCCCCCAGCCCCTTGCCATAGGGCGGATCAAGAAAGATCAGATCAAACGGCGCGGCCGGGTTCGCCCCCAGCTTCAGCACGTCGCGGCGGATCAGGCTGCAGCGGTCTTCGGCGCGGCAGATGGTGATGTTCTTGCGGATCAAACCGCTGGACACGCGCCCGTCATCCACGAACACGGCCTCGGCCGCACCGCGTGACAGCGCCTCCAGCCCCAATGCGCCGGTGCCCGCAAACAGGTCCAGGACCCGGGCGCCGGAGACGGCGCCGGTGTGCATCAGCACGTTGAACAGGCTTTCCCGCACCCGGTCGGTGGTGGGGCGCAGATGGGCGCCTGCATCGCCCTTGCCCACCGCGGCCAAGGCGCGGCCGCGGAAGTCTCCTGCGATGATCCTCACGCTTTCAGCAGCGGTTTCAGATCGGCAGCCGGGTCAGCGGCCACCGCTTTGTCCGCTGTTTTGCCCATGTCGATCAGGCGTTTGCCCACCATATAGGCGCGCGGGTCGTTCATCGCGTCGACCGCCACCAGCTGATCGCTTTTGTAGTACCAGAACGAAACCTGCCCCCCCTCGCCCTGGCGGGTGACCACATTGTCATAGCCGGTGTTCAGGCCCGCAATCTGCAGTTTGACGTCATACTGATCGGACCAGAACCAGGGGGTGGCAATATACTCTTTGTCCGCACCCAGCATGTTCTGCGCCACCACTTCGGCCTGGTCGATGGCGTTCGGCACACTTTCCAGGCGGATGCGCTTGCCCTGAAACGGGAAAGAGGCGCAATCGCCCGCCGACCAGATCGCGGCGTCCGAAGTGCGGCCCTTGGCGTCTGCCTTGATGCCGTTCTCCAGCTCCAGCCCGGCCATTTCCGCCAGCTGCGACGACGGAGTGATGCCGACGCCGACCACCACAAAGTCCACCTCAACGGTTTCGCCGCCGCTCAGCACTGCGCGGGTCACCTTGCCGCCCTCGCCTTCCAGCCGCTCCAGGCCAACGCCTTCGCGGATGTCCACGCCGTGGGAGGCATGCAGGCGGCGGAAGAAATCAGAGGTCTCAGGCGCCGCAACACGCTGCAGGATGCGGTCGGCCATCTCGACCAGCGTCACTTGCACGCCCCGCTTGGCGCAGACCGCAGCCGCCTCCAGCCCGATGTAGCCGCCGCCCACGATCAGCGCGCGCTTGCCCTCGGTCACATGCGGTGCCATCGCGTCCACGTCGGTCAATCCGCGCACCACATAAACGCCGTCCAGATCACCGCCGATCGCGGCCGGCAGGCGGCGCGGGTCGGATCCGGTGGTCAGCGCCAGCTGGTCGTAGCGGATCACCTCATCGCCCAAGCTCACCGTCCTGGCCGCCGGATCGATTGCCGTCACCCGCCGCCCCAGCTTCAGAGTGATGTTGTTTTCCGCGTAAAAGCTTTCCGGGCGCAGGAACAGCCGTTCAAGCTCCATCTCGCCCAGCAGATAGGCCTTGGACAATGGCGGGCGCTGATACGGCAGCGACTCCTCGGCTCCGATCAGGGTAATTTCACCGTCAAACCCGTCCTTGCGCAGCTTTGCAACCAGCGAAGATCCCGCCTGCCCAGCTCCAATCACGACGATGTGGGACATCTCTGCTTGCCTCCCGCAATAGTTCCCGTCACGCTTTCACCGGACCCTATATACCCGGGGCCCCAAAACGCAATCATGAGAAAGAGGAACGTGCGATGATTTCTGTTGGAGACCAACTGCCGGACGCGACACTGACGCTCATCGGAGACAACGGCCCCGAGCAGGTGCAGCTGTCAGACAAGCTGAAGGGGCGGAAAGTCGTGCTGTTCGCGGTGCCCGGAGCCTTTACCAGCACCTGCCATTCGGCCCATGTGCCCAGTTTCATCCGCACCAAGGATCAGTTCGCTGCCAAGGGTGTCGAGGAAATCATCTGCCTGGCAGGAAATGATCCGTTTGTGATGAAAATCTGGGGCGAAAACACCGGTGCGGCCGAGGCCGGGATCACCATGCTGTCGGATGCCGAATGCACCCTGACCGAGGCTATCGGCATGCGCCTGGACGTGCCTTCGGCCGGTCTGATCGGCCGTTCGCTGCGCTATGCGATGCTGGTGGAGGACGGTGAAGTGAAAGTTCTCAACAAGGAAGAAAACCCCGGCCAGTGCGAGCTTTCCGCCGGCGAGGGCTTGCTGGAGTCAATGGGCTGAACCCAGGCCCGGCTGCGGCTGCCTGACCCGGTGGCCGCAGCCCCCCTTAATAAACGGTAAAAAATAAGGTCAGCATAGCTGCCGGAATGTTTCGCGCGCGAAACATTTGGACAGAATTGCTGACCTTTCTGTAAGGGAGCCGGATCAAGTCTGCGGTTCGCCAAACAGCCCGTCCATCTTGCGCGCCAGCTTGGCATCCAATGCGCTGATCCCGTCCACATCATGGGTGGTCAGCACCACTGTCACCCGGTTGTAGACATTGCTCCACTCGGGGTGATGGTTCCATTTCTCGGCCCAGATCGCGGCGCGGGTCATCCAGCCGAAAGCATCGGCGAAATTGCTGAACTTGAAGGTCTTGGTGATGGCATCCCGGCCCTCGACCATTTCCCAGCCGGTGGCAAACAGCGGCTCCAGCAGCGGGCCGCGGGTGGCATCGGACAGTTTTTCCGTCATTCTTGCTCCTCCACATGTGCTTTGCGGAACGGGCCGTAATCGGTCAGGATTTCGATTTCTTCCTCGGTGGCGGCCCGTTCAGCCTCGAGGTAGCGTCCAACGGCCCCGGCAAACCCGGGATCGCCGATCCAGTGCAAGCTGTGCGTCTCGCACGGCAGATAGCCGCGTGCCAGCTTGTGTTCACCCTGCGCGCCGGCCTCGGCCCGGTCAAGCCCCAGGGCAATGGCCAGCTCTATGGCCTGATAATAGCACAGCTCAAAATGCAGGCAGGGGTGATGCTCGACACAGCCCCAATAGCGCCCGTAAAGCGTTTCACGGCCAATGAAATTCAAGGCACCCGCAACATAGCGCCCGTTGCGCTCCGCGAGAATCAGCGCGATGTCCTGCGCCATTGTGTCATGGGCGATATCAAAGAATTGCCGCGTCAGGTAAGGTGCGCCCCATTTGCGCGCGCCGGTGTCCTGATAAAACTCCCAGAAGGCATCCCAATGCTCAGGCCGCAGGCTGTCGCCCTGGTAAACCCGGATATCGCCGCCGAAACATTGCGCCTGCATCCGCTCCTTGCGGATGTTCTTGCGCTTGCGCGAGGACAGCGCCCGCATGAAGGCTTCGAAATCGCCGTAGCCGTGGTTGCGCCAGTGAAACTGCTGGGTGAAGCGGCGCATCAGCCCCATCTCTTCGCCCATCCGCGCCTCGTCCTGGGTGCAGAAGGTCACATGCAGCGAGGACAGGTTATTGTCGGCCGCCAGCTGCACCGCGCCCTGCACCAGTGCCGAATGGCCGATACCGTCAAAGCCGGGGCGCACCAGAAACCGCCGCCCGGTGGCCGGCGTAAAGGGCACCGCGATCTGCAGCTTGGGATAATAATGCCCGCCTGCCTGCTCATAGGCCTGCGCCCAATTGTGGTCAAAGATATACTCGCCCTGGCTGTGCCCCTTGGCATAAAGCGGCGCGCAGGCGATCAGCCGCCCATCCTGAAACGCCGTCAGATACTGCGGTTGCCAGCCTGTGCCCGGCCCGACCGAGCCGCTCGCCTCCAGCGCGCTCAGGAACCGGTGGGTGGTGAACGGGTCCAGCGGACGGCCACCGTCTGCCGCCTCGGGGCAGGCACAGGTATCCCAGTCCTCTGCCGCGATCTGCGACAGTGAGGCCAGCACCCGGATTTCGATTTTAGCCTGGGTCATGCAATTCCTCCGCACCGCATCAAAGATGTGGGGTCTGCGCCTGCCTGATCAAGGTGTTAGCGGCGAGAGGTACTGTTCAAACGTCACGTTGTCGGCAAAGACGCGCGCCGCTGTTTCCTCTGCCGCGGACGTCACAGTCCAGCACAGCACAGGCACCCCGTCGTTGCGCAGCGCCTGCACCCGCGGACGAGGCAGATCGGCGGCTTCGTGGCTGATAAAACTCGCCCCGGTGCGCGCGAAATCCGGGATGCCGCGCAGATCGTCGCAAACCGCTTTCGGCAGCTCCGGCCATTCTGCCGGATCATAGGCGCTGGTGGTGATGCCGCGGGCAATTTCCGGCGCCAGCTGGGCCAGCTCCGCGACTGAATTGGGGTTGAAAGACATCACTGCCACCGGACCGCCGTAGCCCTTCAGCGCCGCGGCCGTGGCCCGCTCCAGCGCGCCATCGGTGCGGCCCATCTGCCCGTGCTGGTCCTTCAATTCAATCAGCAGCGGCACCTTTCCTGCAACCAGGTCCAGCACTTCGGGCAGATCCGGAATACCTTCGCCATCACCGTCTTTCAGCGGGATTGCCTGCAGGCCGCCGCGGGTGCGTGCGCGGACCGGACCGGAGGCATCCGCCAGCCGGTCCAGATCATTGTCATGAAAGACCATCGCACAGCCGTCGCTGGACAGCTGCAGGTCGATCTCGATTCCATAGCCCGCCGCTATCGCCGCACGGATGGCCGCGCGGCTGTTCTCCGGACGCCCGCCGGCCGCGTCATGCAACGCTCGATGGGCCAGCGGCACAGTCAGGAGGGCGGCAGGCAGGGCAGGCTTCATTTGATCTGGAAGACCCCGTCGATTTCAACTGCAGCGCCAAGCGGCAGGGATACCGACCCAACAGCCGCCCGGGCATGGCGGCCCGCATCCCCAAGAACTTCGACCATAAAGTCGGAAGCTCCGTTCACCACAAACGGCTGACCACTGCGCG
>NZ_JAXMOX010000070.1:0-20348 GCF_034669605.1 Leisingera sp. | reverse complement strand
CTTTGCCGATCCGCGCCACCCCCAACGGGAGACATTGCACCGTCAGGTGCTGCTGCGACGGGCGGGAATGCCCGGCCAGAATTATGCCAGCCCGGCTTCCTTGAGCAGGTGCAGAACATTGGTTTCCGGGCGCGGGCCGATATGGCGGATCACTTCGCCTGCACAGATGCAGCCCATCCGCGCGCAGGTTTCCATGCTGCGCCCGGTCGCCATGCCGAACAGGAAGCCGGCGGCGAACTGGTCGCCCGCGCCGGTGGCATCGACGGGTACGATGGCTTCGACCGGGACATCGATGCGCACACCGTCGTTCAGCACGGTGACCCCGTCGCCGGAACGTGTGCAGACCACCAGCGGACAGATCGCTGCGGTCTTGGCCATTGCTTCTTCCAGGTCGCCGGTTTTGAACAGGGCGCGGATTTCATCCTGGTTGCCGATCACGAAATCCAGCTCTTCGCCGATCAGGTTCAGGAAATCAGCCCGGTGCCGCTCGACGCAGAATGGGTCGGAGATAGAAATGCCAACTTTGCCGCCGCCTTCACGGCAGTCGCGGGCAGCTTCCAGAAAGGCAGTCTTGCCCTTGTCCTTGTCGAACAGGTAGCCCTCCAGAAACATGATCTGCGCATTGCCGGCGACGTCCTGCGGCACGTCGTCCGACGCCAGCTCAGACGAGACGCCCAGATAGGTGTTCATCGATCGCTCGCCGTCGGGAGAGACAAAAATCATCGAGCGCGAGGTTGGCAGTTCGTCATCCGCAACCGGCGGGTTCACAAAGTCAACGCTTTCGTTGTTCATCGCGTCGGCATAGAATTTCCCCAGAGCATCGTCACGGACCCGGCCGATGAAGGCGGCCTGGAGCCCCAGCGCGCCGGCGCCGGCGATGGTATTGGCGACCGAGCCGCCCGGAGTCAGCACCCGGTTGCCCATCGCAGCATAGAGATCCTCGCAGCGGTCGCGCTCGATCAGCTGCATGATGCCTTTTTCGATGCCTTGGTCAGCCAGGAAGCTGTCTTCGCACTGCGCGATCACATCAACAACGGCATTGCCGATGCCGACAAGCTGATAGGTTTTGGTCATATACTGTCCTCCTCGGGGGAAGTTGCGCCGGGCTAGTGTCCGGCGGGCTTGTCTGAATGAAGGGCCCGGCCTGCCATCCCTAAGGGGAAGACCGGATGGGTAGCGCCAGCCGCTGCAATATCGCCGGACGGAATGCCGCTGCCGGTCACAGGTTCTTGTCCTCGAACATACACAGATCGCGAATCAGGCAGCTGCCGCACATCGGCTTGCGCGCCTTGCAGTGATAGCGGCCGTGCAGGATCAGCCAGTGATGGGCGTGCTGCTGGAAATCCGCCGGAATATTGTCTTCGACCGCGCGTTCCACGGCGTCCACATCCTTGCCCGGGGCAATGCCGGAGCGGTTGCCGACCCGGAAAATATGGGTGTCCACCGCCTGCGCTGGCTGTTTCCACCACATGTTGAGGACCACATTGGCGGTTTTGCGGCCCACACCCGGCAGCGATTGCAGGGCTGCGCGGGAATTCGGGACCTCGCCGCCGTAGTCCTCCACCAGGATCTTCGACAGTTTGATTACGTTCTTGGCTTTGTTGCGGTAAAGGCCGATCGTCTTGATATGCTCGATCAGTTGTTCCTCGCCCAGATCCAGCATTTTCTGCGGAGTGTCGGCGATCTTGAACAGCGCGCGGGTGGCCTTGTTCACACCGGCATCAGTTGCCTGCGCCGACAGCGCCACCGCCACCACCAGCGTGTAGGCGTTGACATGCTCCAGTTCGCCCTTGGGTTCGGGCTCAGCTGCCTGGAACCGCGTAAAGATCTCGCGGAGCGTATGATAGTCGAGTTGCTTTGCCATGGCAGCGCTTATGTACAGGTCAGACCTTAAAGAGCAATTGAAATTGCACCTGCTATCTTGCCGGCCCCTGACCCGCTCAGGAATGAAACCCGCAAGTTTCGGGTCGCTTACCAGAGGCGCGCGCCTTACTTTGGTACCAAGTCAGAACGGGTTGGGCCGATGAATATCGAAACGCGGGAAAATACCTATCATTACGGCGTCATGCGCCGGGCGATTGAGTTGATCGACGATGGCGGCGAGGATCTGACGCTGGAGCAGCTGGCCGCCCGCATGGATATGAGCCCGGCACATTTCCAGCGGCTGTTTTCCGCGTGGGTCGGTGTCTCGCCGAAGCGCTACCAGCAGTATCTGCGGCTGGGCCATGCCAAGGCGTTGCTGCGCGAACGGTTCACCACGCTGGAAGCCTCGCATGCGGTGGGGCTCTCGGGCTCCGGCCGGCTGCATGACCTGTTCCTGCGCTGGGAGGCAATGAGCCCCGGCGAATATGCCCGCAAGGGGGATGGCCTGCGGATCTTCTGGGGCTGGTTTGACAGCCCGTTTGGCCTGGCGCTGGTGATGGGCACGGAAAAAGGCATTTGCGGGCTGGGGTTCGCCGCCGAAACCGGGGCGGAACCGGCTATGGCAGATATGCGCGCGCGGTGGCCGCAGGCGGAATTTGTGGAGGATCCTTCAGCCCTGCGCCCGCTGGCTGAGGCGGTTTTTGCGCAAAAAGGCGAGGCCGCGCTGCACATGATCGGCGCGCCCTTGCAGATCAAGGTCTGGGAGGCACTGCTGCGCATCCCGTCCGGCCATGTCACAACCTATTCCGAGCTGGCGCAGGCGATTGGCTCGCCTAAAGCGGTGCGTGCTGTCGGAACGGCAGTGGGGCGCAACCCGGTGAGCTGGCTGATCCCCTGCCACCGTGCCTTGCGCAAGTCCGGGGCCTTGGGCGGATACCATTGGGGGCTGCCGGTCAAACGCGCGATGCTTGCTTATGAGGCGGCACGGGACGAGGAGGCTGCGGCAGATGATATGCGCACTGCCGGCTGAACAGGCGCTGCAGCAGACCGGGGGGGCCTGACGGCTTGGCCGCGTCCCGGTCTGCGTGCCGCTGGCGGGCGGCTTCGCGTTCCGCCTCATAAGGTTTTGGCTGGTCCTGTTGCGTATTCCAGCGGTCCTTGCCCAGGGTGATCATGGAAATCCATTCATAGGTCAGCATGGTGTGTCTCCTTTTCGGAGACCCAGAAAAACAGACCACTGCTGACAGCCTGTTGTCAGCGGATTGTGCTAGGGTGTCAGCAGACTGTCACTGGAGCCTGACCATGCCGCGCACCGGCCGCTTGTTTGAAATCATCCAGATCCTGCGATCCTCCCCAGCCCCGGTACGGGCCGAGGACCTGGCAGAGAAGCTGGAGGTTTCCAAACGCACAATCTACCGCGATATCTCTGCCTTGCAGGCGATGCGCACCCCGGTCGAGGGAGAGGCCGGGATCGGTTATATGCTGCGAAAGGGCTATGACCTGCCGCCGCTGAATTTCGACGAAGAGGAGCTGGAGGCACTGCATGTCGGCCTGGCGATGCTGATCCGCACGGGGGACGGTTCTTTGCAAAAGGCCGCGGAAAGGGTCAGCCACAAGATCAAGGACGTGCATGCTACCGCCGACTGGTTGCAGGTGGCGCCTTGGGGCGCGCCGCTGGATGATCCGGAGCTGGGCTGTGTGTCCAAAGCGCTGCTGCGCAAGGCGGTTCGCGACAGCCGCAAGCTGCGGATCACCTATGTCAGCCCGGAACGCGGCGAGACCAGCCGCATCCTGCGTCCGCTGGCGCTGATCTATCACATTGAATGCACGATGCTGGCCGCCTGGTGCGAGCTGCGCGGCGGTTTCCGCCATTTCCGCACCGACCGGATGTTCGCGGCAGAGATGCTGGACGGCGGGTTCGCCCCGCAAGCCGGCACCCTTCGCAAACTGTGGATGGAGCAGGAAGGCTGGGACTTTGCTTTTGCACCTTGAAGGGGGAGTTCAGGCGGTTTTTGCGCGGTATTTCGCGCATTCAGGGTGATCCTGCCTTGAGATGGCGGCGCGGCATCCCGATATTCGTGCAGAATGCCGGGCGTTGCCCGGGGCTGAGAAAACAGAAGGCAATTTGATGATGCAGATGAAACTCACCACGGCAGGTATTGTTGCCGCAGCACTGGGTCTTGGCGCCTGCACCGATCCGGCTACCATCGGCACGCCGGGCAGCAAAACCCAGAAAGGCGCGGTCCTTGGCGGCATTATCGGCGCTGGCGTCGGCGCCATCGCCAATGACTCGGACCGTGGCCTGGGGGCGGTGACTGGCGCGCTGGTCGGGGCAACTGCCGGCGGGGTGATCGGCAACCAGCTGGACGCGCAGGAGCGCGAGCTGCGCCAGACCCTGGCTAATGACGGCATTACCATCGTCAATACCGGTGACCGGCTGATCCTGTCCTTTCCGAACGATCTGACCTTTGCCACCGACAGTGCCGCAGTGGCGCCGGCCGTGCAGGGCGACCTGCGCCGTGTCGCCGACAGCCTGGTGCGCTATCCCAACAGCACTATCCAGGTGATCGGCCATACCGACAGCGATGGCGATGCCGGCTATAACCAGGGCCTGTCCGAGCGCCGCGCCAATGCGGTGGCCAGTCAGATCCAGGCCGGCGGTGTGCCCTATCACCGCATGCGCATCATCGGCCGCGGCGAGGCGCAGCCGGTGGCCTCGAACCTGACCCCGGAGGGCAAGGCCCGCAACCGGCGGGTTGAGGTGGTGGTGATCCCGCAGGCCGCCTGATCCGGCACTTGACAGCAGAATGTGCAGCCCGTCCCCCGGTGGGGCGGGCTGTTTTGTGCCCGCGGCGGGCACCATGCCGCCGCACATCGCCTGCGCGGCAATCGCTGTTTCCCGGCACGGGCCGCTTCATACATGATGGGCGCAACAGAGATGCAAACAGAAGGAAAACCCCCAATGGCCGACCCCGTATTGATCACCATTTCCGGCTCGCTTCGCCGCGAGGCCACCAACCGCAAGCTGCTGGCAGAGGCGGTCCGGGTGTTCGGGCCTGCGTCGGTCGTTGAGGCGGGTCTGAACCTGCCGCTTTACGACGGCGATGCGGAGGTGTCAGAGGGCATCCCGCCTGCAGTCCAAAAGTTGTCAGATCAGATTGCTGCGGCGGATGCGGTGGCGATCTCTACCCCGGAATACAACAAAGGCCCGTCCGGCGTTCTTAAAAACGCGCTCGACTGGGTGAGCCGCACCGAAGGCAACCCCTGGGCGGACAAGCCGGTGGCGGTGATGTCGGCCGCGGCCGGCCGGGCGGGGGGCGAGCAGGCGCAGGCGTTGCTGCGCGGCTTTCTGGTGCCGTTCCAGCCGCGGGTGTTGTCCGGTCCGGGGGTGCATCTGGCAGGGTCCAGCAAGGAGTTCGATGAAGCCGGCCGTCTGATCAGCGCGCAATACGAGGCGGCGCTGACGAAGCTGATGCAGAAATTGCGGGCCGAACTCAGCTGCTGAGGCCTGCCTCGCGCCGTAAGTTGCCCGACGAGGGCAGGTCAGGCGCTTGAGCGCGCCGCGCGGCAGCTGGCGCCGTACTTGACCGGCCAACTGGCGGCTCGGTGCGTGGTTCAGAGGTTGTCTTCTACGCGGAACCCTTCGGGGATGCTGTCCATGCCGTCAAGCAGCAGGTCTGCCATCACATGGGCTGCCTTTGGGGCCATGCCAAAGCCGATCTTGAAACCGCCGTTGGCGATGAAATGGCCGTCACGGCCTGGCCAGGCTCCCAGCATCGGGGCGCGGGATTTGGCGCGGGGGCGCACGCCGGCCCAGCGTTCGATCACTTCGGCACCGTGCAGCACGGGTACCGCAATGCGGGCGCGGTCAACGATATCGTCAAGCTGTGGGTCGGTGGTCTTGCCATCCTCGAATTCGCGCTCGCTGGTGGAGCCGATCGCCAAGGTGCCGTCTGCGTGCGGGATGATATGCAGGCTATCGGCATAAAGCTGCGGCACCGCGCCCTCGTGAAAACGCAGAAGCGCGGCCTGGCCCTTGACGCCGCCGCCCACAGTTTTGCCAAATGCCGCGTTCAGTTCCAACAGACCGGCGTAGCCTTTGGCATGGACCACTTTGCCCTGATCGGGGGCCTCCAACTGCACTTTGATCCCCATGACTGCCAGGGCAGAGACCAGCGCCGCGCAAGCCCGGCGGGGATGCATCCGGGCACTGAGAGTGTCGTGAATGATATAGCCCGTTGCGCTGGGCGGCACCCAAGGCCCCAGGCTGTCCGCCTTGCAGACAGTCCATTCGGCTGCGTCATTCCATAACTCGCGGGCCGTCACTTCGCGCTGCCGGGCAAGCTCCAGCGCGCGCGCGTCATTAATGGGCTGCAGCCGCCCTGTACGGCCATAGCCAGGGGAAACGCCGCCGGTGGCCTCGACCCCGGCCCAGAAACTTCCGGCCATCAGCAGGCTTTCAAGCTGGAACTGTTTCTTGGGGTTCCAGTTCTCCGGCACATGCGGGGCGAGCGCGCCGACCAGGCCGCCGCTGGAGCCGGCACCGGCGCCGAACGGGTCCACAACCTGGACTCTTGCGCCGCGCCGCGCGCATATCCAGGCGATTGACAGGCCGAAAATTCCAGCCCCGCGCACCGTTACATCTGCCATTGCCATTTGCGGATCCTTTCGCCAGTGTCGCGCCGTTCCGGACAACCACTTAGGGGATTATAGCATGGCAGACCAGCAGGCCCGCCTCAGCTGGCGCGATGGCACCGTGCCGGTGTCGGATCAGTTCGATGATCCCTATTTTTCAATCCAGGACGGGCTGGCGGAGACGGAGCATGTGTTTCTGGCCGGCAATGATCTGCCCGCGCGGTTTTCGTCCGGATTCCGTATCGCCGAGCTGGGCTTTGGCACCGGCTTGAACATGCTGGCCGCCTGGCGCGCCTGGGAGGCAGCAGGGCAGGCGGGGCCATTGCGGTTCACCAGTTTCGAGGCCTTTCCAATGGCACCTACCGATATGGCCAAGGCGCTGGAGGCTTTCCCCGCGGTTGCCCCTTGGGCAGAACGGTTTCTAAAGAAATGGCAAGGCAGCGGCACCTGCGATCTGGGCGGCTTGCAACTGGAGGTGATTGCCGGCGACGCGCGCGTGTCGCTGCCGGAGTGGACAGGGCAGGCGGATGCTTGGTTTCTGGACGGGTTCTCTCCGGCCAAGAACCCCGAGTTGTGGGAGGAAGCATTGATGTCTCAGGTTGCGGTGCATACTGCGCCGGGCGGTTCAGCGGCGACCTACACAGCGGCAGGTTTTGTGCGCCGCGGGCTGGAGGCAGCAGGATTTGAGGTAACCCGCATCCCCGGCTACGGGCGCAAGCGGCATATGACAAAGGCAGTGAAGCCATGACACAGGCAGCCCCGGCCCGGGCCCAGATCAACAATGTTCCGCTGGGCATTCTTCTGATGATTGCCGCGACGGTTGTCTTTGCATTGCAGGATGGTATCTCGCGCCATCTGGCGGGCACCTACAACACCTACATGGTGGTGATGGTGCGCTACTGGTTCTTTGCCGCCTTTGTGATGTTCCTGGCGGCGCGCGCACCGGGCGGCATCCGGGCTGCCGCGGGGACCGATCAGCTATGGCTGCAGATATTCCGCGGTGTGCTGCTGGTTGGTGAAATCTGCGTGGCGGTTTACGGCTTCACCGTGCTGGGCCTGATCGAGAGCCAGGCGGTGTTCATCTGTTATCCGCTGCTGGTGGCGGCCCTCAGCGGGCCGGTGCTGGGCGAAAGCGTCGGCTGGCGGCGCTGGGCGGCTATCGGCGTCGGCTTGATCGGCGTGCTGATCATCCTGCAGCCGGGCATGGGCGTGTTCAACCCGGCAGCAATCATCCCGTTTGTCTCGGCGCTGATGTTTGCCGTCTACGGGCTGGTCACCCGCTATGCGGCGCGTCAGGACAGCACCGCCACCAGCTTCTTCTGGACCGGGGTTGCCGGCATGGTTTTCATGACTGCCATTGGCATCTGGTACTGGGAACCGATGAGCCAGACCGACTGGTTCTGGATGGCGCTGTTGTGCGTGTCCGGCGTGACCGGCCATTGGCTGCTGATCAAGTGCTACGAGATGGCCGAGGCCAGCGCCGTGCAGCCTTTTGCCTATTTCCATCTGATCTGGACGGCGATGCTGGGCCTGGCGGTGTTCGGCGAGGTGGTCCGCACCAATGTCGCCATCGGCGCCGGCATCATCATAGCGGCCGGCCTGTTCACCCTATGGCGCGAACGCGTGAAGGGTTGAGCCGCGCAACTCTTGCGAGAACGGGACGGGCAGGGGAGACTTACCCAGCCGCGCCCGGTAGACCGGCAGGCTCTCGGTGACCCGCATCACGTAGTTGCGGGTCTCGTTGAACGGGATGTGCTCGATCCAGTCGATGATGTCCGGGCTGCCGTCGCGCGGATCGCCGTAGCGTTGCATCCAGGCTGTGGGCCGGTGCGGCCCGGCATTGTAGCCTGCCGCCATCATCACCACATTGCCGCGGAATCTGCCGGCCAGCCCGGCCAGGTAATTGGCTCCCAGCTTGGCGTTATAGTCCCATTCTGCGGTCAGGCGGGAGGTCTTGTGGCCGGCCAGAATGCCCAGTTCGGTCGCGACCAGTTCGGCTGTGGCAGGCATCACCTGCATCAGCCCGCGCGCGCCGGCATGGCTGATCACCGCCGGGTCGAACTCGCTTTCGCGCCGGGCGATGGCCAGGGTCATTTCCTCGGCCATCGGTAATTGCCGTTGTGCCACCGGGTGCAAGGGGTAATAGGCCCCTTCCAGCTCCACCCCGCCGCGGGCGGCGCGTTTGGAGATCATCACTGCCAGATGCGGTTCGTTCAGCTCTACCGCCATCTGCCCCAGCTGGCGCGCCTGCACCGGCGGCAGAGTTTCAACCAGATGCGTCAGGAACCGCTCGGCCAGTGCAAGATCACCGGCCTTGAGCAGCAGCAGACCGGCCTCGGTGACCGAGGATTTGGCGAAGGCGGCCTGGCGCCAATCTGGCAAATCAGCCGGTTTTACCAGCGCCGGATCAAACGGGCGGCCCAGCTGTTCGGCCGCCAGCAGCCCATAGAAAGACGTTTGATATTCCGCGCCCCTGGCATAGGCCCCATGCGCCTTGTCCGGCTGACCCATCGCCGCATAGGCGCGGCCCAGCCAATAGCCGCCGCGGCCGATCGAAATCGGGGTTTCGACCGAGGCCAGGAAGCGCTGGAAATGCACCGCCGCCAGCTCCGGGTCGTGCAGCTTTTGCAGCGCGATATAGCCAGCCAGCCATTCGCAGTCGGAATAGCCATACCCGTCTTCGGGCGAGGAGAAATGATAAGCGGCCAGCTGATAGGCGCGTTCGTAGTCCTGGTCCCGCATGACCTGCCGTGCAAAATCGCTGCGGCGGCGCAGCCACTTGGCGGGTTCGCCCAGTTTTTCGGCACTGGTGCTGCGCTCCAGCAGCATCTGAATGGCACCATCCTGCAGCCGCTTGCCGTCACGCCAGGCAAACCGGTCATAGGCAAGGCCAGCGGATCCTTTCAGCCGCTCCGGCACGGCTTCGATCCTGGCATCGACTCCGGGCGCGCGTTCCTGCAGGGCGATGCGTGCCTCCGCCAGTTTGCGTTCTCCATCGGGTACCAGCGCCAGCATCCGTTTGGAGCTGACCAGATGATTGTCCCACAACAGCCGGTCCAGCCGTGCCGTGTGATGCGGTTTCAGCAGTTTGGCGAAATCGCGCAGGAACGCGCTCTGGATGGTGCTGCCCATGGCCTTGGTGCGCCAGGCGAGCACGATTTCCGCCTCGCCGTCACCGCGCCGCCCGGTCGCAATCAGCGCCTTGCCCAGGCTCAGCGCGCCTTCGGCGGTCTGCGGGCGTTCATCCGCATAAAAGGCCAGAATGGTATCGCCGCCGGCTGCGGCAATGGCATCCTCGTTCCGGCGCCGCAGATAGGCGAGGCCGGGCCAATCCCCCCGCCGTTCAAGAAACGCCACCACGTCGCGGGCAGAGCCCAGACCGGCCCGCAGCCGGTGCCATTCGATGATATCGCGGGCGGTGCTATGCCGCTGCCCGGCCTCGCGGACGGCCAGATCCCATTTCTCTGCCCGCATCAGATCCAGGGCGGACCCGAGGCCGCGCGCCAAGGCAGGCGACCCGGGCAGGGCCGCCGAGATAAGCAGAATAAGGGCCAGGATGCGTGTCATCTCTTGCATTTTCCAGCAGTCCGGGGATAGAGGCTTGAACGTTACTCATTGGCGTGCCGGTAGCAACTTAAATCCCCGGCATTCTATATCTTGACGGCGGCGGATTGCCGCCTGCACCTGCAGCAAAGGGAGCGTGCCCATGTTCAAAGGCTCTATGCCAGCACTCGTCACCCCGTTTTCGAACGGCGAGCTGGATCTGGATGCGCTCAAACGCTTGGTGGAATGGCAGATTGCCGAAGGTTCCACTGGCCTGGTGCCGGTCGGCACCACCGGCGAAAGCCCGACGCTCAGCCATGAGGAACACGAGCTGGTCATCGCGGAAACGGTCAAGGCGGCAGCCGGCCGGGTGCCGGTGATTGCCGGTGCGGGCTCCAATAACACCGTCGAGATGATTCGTTTTGTCGAGTATGCCAAGAAGGTCGGTGCCGATGCGGCGCTGGTTGTGACCCCCTATTACAACAAACCGACTCAGCGCGGGATGCTGCAGCATTTTATTGCAGCCCATGACTGCGCGGATCTGCCGATCATCATCTACAACATCCCGGGCCGCTCGGTGGTCGACATGACCCCGGCCACCATGGGCGAGCTGGCCAAGCTGCCGCGCATTGTCGGTGTCAAGGATGCCACCGGCGATCTGGCCCGTGTCAGCCAGCAGCGTGCCTCCTGCGGTGCGGACTTCCTGCAGCTGTCCGGTGAAGACGCCACTGCGCTGGGTTTCAACGCCCATGGCGGGGTTGGCTGCATCTCGGTAACAGCCAACGTGGCACCGAAGCTTTGCGCCGAATTCCAGGCCGCGACCCTCGCAGGCGATTATGCTTCGGCGCTCGCCTATCAGGATAAACTGATGCCGCTGCATGAGGCAATCTTCATCGAGCCGGGCCTGGCCGGTGCCAAGTATGGCCTGTCGAAACTCGGCATGTGCAGTGAAGAGGTCCGCTCGCCGCTGACGACGCTGGAAGACAGCACCAAGGCTGCCATCGACGCCGCCATGGGGCACGCCGGCCTGCTGTAAGCCTCAAAACACTTTTGCAAGTTCTAGGGCGGCCTCCGATGGAGTGCCGTCCTGTTTGCTACATTCTGGCCTTCAATGCTCCGGGGTGAATTGCCCCTTAGGGCAAGAGGGGCTGGCCCCTCCCGGCCCGTTTCCATCCAGTGCGCCCGCCAGATGCCGCGTCTTGTCGGGATTGCGGGTCACGTACACGCGAGCAATCCGGCCCTCCCTGATTTCCAGGGATGTGGCCTGCAGGATTCCGTCCTTTGCCCGATGCAGGATGGCAGGCAGGCCGTTTAACTGGCAAAGCCGCCAGCGGTCAGGAGTAGCCTGATCGAACTTGCGAGCAATGCCCTCAATAAGGCGCAGCACCTTCTCCCGACCGTAGATCGGGTTGAGCGCGGCCATGGCCTTGCCGCCGCCATCAGAGATCAGCTGAACGTCCTGCGTCAGCATCCGGGTTAAGGAGGCCATGTCCCCGGTGCGGGAGGCGCGGAAGAAGGCCTCGGCCAGTTCCTGGCCCTGTTCCGGTCGTTCCGGTTCCTTTGGCGGCAGCTGCTGCACCTTGCGCCGCGCCCGTGCGGCCAATTGACGGCAGGCCTCGGGGGAGCGGTTCAGGGCGGCGGCGATGTCTTCATAGGCGCCCTCAAAAATGTCGTGCAGCAAGAATGCTGCACGTTCCAGCGGCGACAAAAGTTCCAGTGCCAGCAGCAGGGCAACGGTGACATCGTGATCCAAAAGCTCGGTCGCGTCTTCTGTCAGAATGGGTTCGGGCAGCCATTCGCCGGGGTAGGATTCGCGCCGGACGCGAGCTGATTTCAGCTGGTCCAGGCACAGACGGGTGGTGATCCGCATCAGATAGCCGACCGGATCCTGCACCTGTGCAGGCGCGGCTGCCTGCCAGCGCAGATAGGCGTCCTGCAGGATGTCCTCGGCGTCGCTTACGCTGCCCAGCATCCGGTAAGCGGCCGCGAACAATCGCGGCCGCGCCTTCAGAAACGCATCGGCGTCATCTGATTTTGGGTTTGCAATCACGCGGCACTTGCCTCCTGCGCGGCAGGATGCGGGGTGCGGAATCCGATTGCAATCCGGTTCCAGGCGTTGATGGTCGAGATCACCAATGTCAGTGCCGCTTGTTCCCGCGGGGAAAACTGCTGTGCGATCAAATCAAAATCCGAGTCCGGCGCGGCGGTGGCCTCAATCCTGGTGAGAGCCTCTGTCCAGGCCAGCGCGGCCTGTTCCCGTGCGGAATAGAGCGAGGACTCCCGCCAGGCATTCAGGAGATGCATCCGGTCTTCGCTCTCACCCTTCGCGCGCATTTCATGCGTGTGCATGTGAATGCAGTACGCACAGCCGTTGATTTGCGAGGACCGAAGTTTCACCAATTCAATCAGGCTGTGTTCCAGCCCGCTGTCTTTGAGCGTGGCTTCCAGGGCCAGCATCGGCTGAAACAAGTCCGGGGCAGTGGCGAAGTAGTCGAGGCGCTGGGTCATCTTTCTGTTCCTTTACAGATGGCTTCAGAAACAGGACGAGGCAGCAGGGGTGTTTGTGACATGGCGTTGGAAAAAGACCCAAAATAAACCGGGGCGCCGCAATGGGCACCTCGGAACTTGTCAGCGTTTACCGTAGTAAAGGCCGACACCATGTTCGGCCTGTGCAAAGAACAGCCAGCGCGATGCGGCGGTGCCTGCGATGTGCGAAAGGACCGCAAGGGCTGCAAAAAGATGTTTGATCACAACGCCCTGAACCGGGGTCAGGATCAGCAGCAGCGGCAGGGCAAACCCCAGCACAAACGCAATCATCCGCAGCTTTTGGGCGTGTTTGCGGCCCACAACATGCACAAATTCGCGCAACAGGTAGTTCGACCCGGTATGCGGTGGTTCAAAGGCACGTACCGCGCTGCGATCACCTAGGCCGGTGGCGGTGCCGATGTCGGTGCCGGAGGCCTCCAACGCGCGGTCGCCCTTGGCCCAATAGGCCAACTGCACAACACCTGCGATGGCCAGCAGCCAGGGCGCCACAGCCTCGGCCCCGGCCAGCAGAGCGCCGCCTGCCAGGCTGAAGGACAGGAACATCGCCGGGGTCAGCTCCATATTCCAGCGCGGGATGGTTTTAAGCTGGGTGTAGATCATCGAGGTGGTGAAGACGGTTGCAAGGCTGAGAGCGGCGCCGATCCAGCCCAGCAACGTCCAGTGGCTGTCCATGAACACGGCGCCAAACGCATAAAGACCCATCACATTCAGGGCGCCAACGGCGCAGACGCCCTCGCGGCTAAGCCAGCTGGTCTTCCACTGAGAGAAAGCGCGCCAGGCGCGTTCCGGGCGGCCCAGGTGAAAGGTCGAGGCCAGAAGGCCGCCGCAGGCCAGGCCAAAGGCAATGGCATAGAAGGCAAAGGCAATGGTGCCGCTCACCGCGGGCTGGCCGAGGCCGAGGAATGTCAGCAGGCCAAAGCCAAGACCCGACAGGGTGGTGAAGATGATGACGGATGGTGCAGGATGCATCAGTTCGCCCCCCCTGATGATTGGCCTGATGATTGGCCTGACGATTGGCTTGGAATTTTGTCGAGTGCCTTGTCGAGCCAGGCCAGGAAACCCAGGGGTTCTTCAGCGACCGGCACCAGTAGCGGGGCGAGGATGTCGATCTCGTCTTCAATCGTGTCCTTGGGCCGGGGCGGCAGGTATTTGTTCACTGGCTTGGTGCCCATCTCCGGCATCAGGTCGATGCCGCCGCGCTCCGCCACCAGCTTGGAGACATCGCTGTCCGGGTCGCCCAGATCACCGAAATGGCGCGCGCCCGCCGGACAGGTCCGCACGCAGGACGGGACGCGGTCCACCTCCGGCAGGTTTTCGTTATAAATCCGGTCCACACAGAGCGTGCATTTCTTCATCACGCCTGCTGCCAGGTCCAGCTCGCGTGCACCGTAAGGGCAGGACCAGGCACACAAGCCGCAACCGATGCAGTGATCCTCGTTCACCAGCACGATGCCGTCCTCGACCCGTTTGTAGCTTGCGCCGGTCGGGCAGACGGTGACGCAGGGCGCGTCCTCGCAGTGCAGGCAGGACTTGGGGAAATGGATCAGCTGCGCCGCCGGGTCCGGTTGGCTGCTGCAGGGTGTTGGCTTCACCTCATAGGAATGCACCCGGTTCAGGAAAGTGCCCGAAGGGTCGCTGCCATAAGGATCCTGGTCCGACAGGGGGGCACCATAGTTTTCGGTGTTCCAGCCTTTGCAGGAAATCACACAGGCATGGCAGCCGACGCAGGTGTCCAGGTCGATGACCAGACCCATCTTGCGGTCGGTCTTGGCGGGAAGCTCAGTCATTGCGTACTCCGTCTGCGGCTTGCGGAGCCAGGAAAATTCGAATTTTCCTGGCAATTTTCTTCGAAGAAAATTGCGCCCGTCATTTGCCTACTTTCCACTTCAGTTCTTTCGGGCCAGTACCAACGGGCGACTCCTGAGCGGGGAAGGCCGGCTGGCTTTCCTGCAGGTCTGCCGGGGCGGCGGCTTTTTCGATTTTGACTTTCAGATCGAACCAGGCCGCCTGGCCGGTGATCGGATCCGAGTTGGCCCACCGCATACCGTCTCCCTTGGGCGGCAAGAGCTCGTGGATCAGGTGATTGAGCAGGAAGCCTTTGGTGGCCTCTGGCGCGTCTACTTCCAGCGCCCAGGCGCCCTTGCGCTTGCCGATCGCGTTCCAGGTCCAGACGGTATTTTCATTGAGCGCTGCCATTTCCATCACCGGCACAGTGATTTCACCATGCGGAGAGGAGACCTTGGCCCAGTCGCCGTCCTGCAGCCCGTTCTCTTGCATCAGCTTGGTCGGAACATACAGCGGGTTGCGGCCGTGCAGCTGGCGCAGCCAGGCGTTCTGAGTGCCCCAGGAGTGATACATCGCCATCGGGCGCTGGGTCAGCGCGTTGACGGTGAAGCCCTCGTTGCCCTGCTGGTCAGTCTCGTACCAGATCGGCAGCGGGTCCATCACGTCTTTTACCCGCTGGCGCAGATGCTCCGGCGGCTGGCGGTCGCCATGGCCTTCGGCGGCCAGCTGGAACTTGCGCATCGGCTCCACATACAGCTGGAACAGATAGGGCTGCGGGCTGTCATAGATCCCCATGCCCACCGCCCAGTCCTGATAGGCGGTGTTCCAGGGTTTGTAATATCCTGCCTCCTCGGGGATGTGGGCCACATGGAAGCCGCCGTTTTTGATGTACTGTTTCAGCTGCTCGGGGTTCACTTCGCCGCGGCCGGTTTTGCTGCCGTCTTCACCGCGGAAACCGGACAGCGGGCCGATGCCCGGTTTGCGCTCATGGTTGACGATATAGTCGGCGTAATCCTTCCATTTGGCAGTGCGGTCCTCGTTGGTGAAGTTCGGCAGCTTCATCCGGTTGGCGAGCTGGATCAGCACTGTCTGGAAGCCGCGCACGTCGCGGTCCGGCTCAATCACCGGCCAGCGGATCGCATCCGCCGCCGCATCCGCCTCGCAGATCGGACGGTCCAAGAGAGAGATGCAGTCGTGGCGCTCCAGATAGGTGGTGTCCGGCAGGATCAGGTCGGCAAAGGCCACCATCTCCGACGAATAGGCGTCCGAATAGATGATATGCGGGATCTTGTAAGCGCCGTTCTCATCCTTGTCGGTCAGCATCTCCATCACACCTTTGGTGTTCATGGAGGAGTTCCACGACATGTTGGCCATATACATGAACAGCGTGTCGATCTTGTAAGGGTCGCCCGCATGCGCGTTGGAGATCACCATATGCATGAGACCATGCGCTGACATCGGGTTTTCCCAGGTGAACGCCTTGTCGATCCGAGCCGGGCTGCCGTCCCCTTTCAGCGCCAGGTGCTCGGGGCCGCGCACAAATCCCAGGTGCGGGCCGTCAAGCGGGGTGTCGGGGCTTGCCTTGCAATGCGGGGTCGGGTGTGCCTCGACTGGCTTGGGGTAGGGCGGCTTGAAGCGGAAGCCGCCAGGGACTTCGACGGTGCCCAGCAGGATCTGCAGCACATGCAGCGCACGGCAGGTCTGAAAGCCGTTGGCATGCGCCGACACACCGCGCATCGAGTGCATCGAGACCGGGCGGCCGGTCATCTTGCTGTGCTTTTCACCGCGGAAGTCGGTCCATTCGACGTCCAGCTCAAAGGCCTCGTCAAAGGCGACGCGGGCCAGCTCGCCGGCAATGGCGCGGATCCGCCTGGCCGGGATACCGCATTTGTCTGCGATGGCTTCGGGCGCGTATTCATCGGCCAGATAGCGCTCCGCCATCTGGTGGAATACCGGGCGGTGGGTGACGCCGTCTTTCTCATAGACCGCCGAAAGGTCGGGCCGCACACCGGGCTGGTCGAACGGGGTCAGCTTGCCGGTGGTGCGGTCGATGACCAGCATCTTGCCGTCCTCATCGCGCAGGAACAGGCCGTTGTCCGGTCCTTCGGAGGCGTTCACCAGCACTGGCGCGTTGGTGTAGCGGCTGAGGTAATCGAGGTCGATCTTGCCGGCCTTCATCAGCACATGGATCAACGACAGAATGAACAGCCCGTCGGTGCCCGGTGTGATGCCGACCCAGTCATCCGCAATTGCATTATAGCCGGATCGGATCGGGTTCACGCCGATCACCCGGGCGCCGCGCTTCTTGATCTTGCCCAGACCCATCTTGATCGGGTTAGAGTCATGGTCCTCGGCCACGCCGAACAGCATGAACAGCTTGGTATGGTCCCAGTCGGGCTGGCCGAATTCCCAAAACGCGCCGCCCATGGTGTAGATGCCCGCCGTCGCCATGTTGACCGAGCAAAACCCGCCGTGCGCGGCATAGTTCGGGGTTCCGAAGCTTTGCGCCCAGAAGCTGGTGAAGCTTTGCGACTGGTCGCGGCCGGTGAAAAACGCCAGCTGTTCGGGGGCCTCGTGGCGGACCGGCTCCAGCCAGCCCACAGCAATCGCCAGCGCCTCGTCCCAGGAGATTTCCTTGTACTGCCCCGAGCCGCGCGGGCCGGTGCGGATCATCGGCGCCTTCAGCCGCGACGGCGCGTTGACCTGCATGATGCCGGCCGACCCTTTGGCGCAGAGCACACCCTTGTTCACCGGGTGGTCACGATTGCCCTCGATATAGGCAACCTTGCCGTCTTTCATATGCACATTGATGCCGCAGCGGCAGGCGCACATGTAACAGGTGGTCTGCCGGATCTCGTCCGAGACCTTGGGCGACGTGTTCAGGATTGGCTGCTGATGGGTCATGGGCGGGTCCAGTTGCGGTTCGGGGCAGTTTTTTGGATAGTGAGGACTTTGTTCCGTATTTTCACCGGATATGATAATTATTTTTCATTTTACCTGCAGTTTTGCCTGTGTATGCAAAGCGATCTGGCGTTCTTCGTCGGCCGGGATGACATGAACTGCACTGTCCGGCAGGCCGGTCCAGGCCAGCCGCCGGAGGATTTTGCCGCGGACAGGGGCAGAGTGCGCACCGATGCCGCCGGTAAAGGCGATGGCGTCGATGCCTTCCATTGCTGCGATCATTGAGCCTGCATGGCGCGCGGCCCAATAGCAGAAATGATCGATTGCAAAACTGGCTGCTTTAGTTCCAGCATCCTGCAGCGCGCGCATGTCGGGGCTGAGGCCGGACAGGCCCAGCAGGCCGGAGCGGTGCAGAAGATCTTTGCGCACTGCGGTGATGCTGGTCTGTTCGGCGCGGTCGAGCACCGCCCCGGCATCAATGCCGCCCGCACGGGTGCCCATCGTCAGCCCTTCCAGCGGGGAATAGCCCATGGTGGTGGCCACGCTTTGTCCATCGGCAATAGCGCAAAGGCTGGCACCGTTGCCCAGGTGGCAGGCGAGAAGCCGCCGTGGCAGCGCCTCAGAGCCTGTTTCACGAAGGCATCGCACCAGCGCTTCGTAGCTCAGCCCGTGAAACCCGTAGCGGCGGATGCCGCTGCGCCGCCAGTCTTCGGGTACGGCATACCGTATAGCCACATCCGGATTTCCGGCGTGAAAGGCGGTGTCAAAACAGGCGACTTGCGGGGTGCCGGGCATCAGGTCTGACAGGGTGCGAATCGCCGAGGCATGATGCGGGTTGTGCAGCGGCGCCAAATGGCTGCACTGGTCGATTTCCGCCAGGATCTGCGGTGTCACCAGTGCCGGGCGGGTCAGCGCCGCCCCGCCATGCACGACGCGGTGCCCGGCAGCAGCAAAGCTGGAAGTACCAAGCCCCTGTGAATCAAGGCGGCTCATCAGCAGTTCAAAAGCCCTCGCATGATCTGTCAGGCTGGCAGTAGCCGTCTCATCTCCCACCCGCAGCATGCCGGAGCCGCCGATGCCGGAGGCCTCGGCTGTCAGCAGCGCATTCAGCGTTTCACCGAATACTGCCAGCTTGATGGATGAGGAACCGGCATTGACGACGAGAATGTTTTGCATGGTGAGTTTCTTTCAGACCGCAAGCTTGGCGATATTGATCAGCGAAAAGGCAGTTAGCATCAGCACCACCGCACGGCGGAACAGCCTGTGCGGGACCGCCTTGAAACTGCGGGACCCGGCCCAGATGCCGAGGCCCAGAATGGGAAAGGCCAGCAGGATGCCGGTCAGCGTTTGCGGACCCACCAATCCATTTGCGGCCATCACCGGCAGCGCCATCAGGTCGATACCGGTCAGAAACACGATCATCGTGGCGCGGAATACTGCAGGCGGAACCGGCTGTGCCGTCAGGAAGGCTGCGACAGGCAGGCCGCCGACACCGGCGCTGTTGGCGATGCCCGCAATGGCACCGACGCCTACAGTTCCGTTGCGCCCGACCGGGCGTTCCAGCTGCCAGCCGCTCAGCAGAACCAGGCTCAAGGCCAGGATCAGGCATGAGATCGCCAGCCTCGCCTCATACTCTCCCAGCCGGGCCATGATGGCGATGGCGGGAACCGTGGCAACCGCGGCACCTGCCAGCAGGGCAAAGGCGCGGCGCCAGTCGATATGCGGGCGGATGCCGTGCGCCTGAAAGGCAGTCATGGCGATTTCGCAGGAAAACACTACCGGAATCAGCGGCAGCGGATTGGTGGTCAGCGCGGCCAGAATGATGAAGATCGCAGAAAACCCGAAGCCGGAAAAGCCGCGGATCAAGGCCGCCGCGAATAACGCGGCGGCCAAATAGGCTCCCTGGCCCATTGAAAGGTCAAAGGGCAGGGGCATCAGGTTCAGACCTGCTGCGGACGCATGTCGCTTTTGCTGATTCCAGCAACGGCGACAGGTTTCTTCATTGCGTCACGGCGGAAGGGCTCACCCAGTTCCTGGTTGATCATCGCTTCGATCAGGGTGGTAATGCCTTTCTTCTGATCTTCACAGGCATGGCGCAGCGCCTCGGTCAGCTCGTCCATGGTGCGGGCTACAACGCCTTTCAGGCCGCAGGCGTTGGCGATACCGGCATATGACACTTGAGTGTCCAGCTCGGTGCCGACGAAGTTGTCGTCGAACCATAAGGTGGAGTTGCGCTTTTCCGCGCCCCACTGGTAGTTGCGGAACACAACCTGGGTCACTGCGGGCCATTCTTCGCGGCCGATTGCGGTCAGTTCGGTCACTGCGATACCAAAGGCGCCGTCGCCGGAAAAGCCGACAACCGGAACGTCCGGGCAGCCGATTTTCGCGCCGACTACCGCCGGCAGGCCGTAACCGCAGGGGCCGAATAGGCCGGGGGCCAGGTATTTGCGGCCGTCCTCGAACGACGGGTAGGCGTTGCCGATGGCGCAGTTGTTGCCGATGTCCGAGGAGATGATCGCATCTTTCGGCAGGCCGGCCTGGATCGCACGCCATGCGCGGCGCGGCGACAGCCAGTCAGGCTTGGCAGCGCGGGCACGTTCGTTCCAGGTGGTGCCGGGATCGTCCTGCTCGCTGTCCATCGAGGACAGTTCCTGGGCCCAGGCAGATTTGGTGTGCGAGATCAGGGCTTTGCGCTCTTCGCGGCCTGCGTCGCCTGCGGTGTCCGCCAGTTGTCCGAGGATGGTGTTTGCAACCGATTTTGCATCGCCGACGATGCCCACGGTGACTTTCTTGGTCAGGCCGATGCGGTCCGGGTTGATGTCAACCTGGATGATTTTCGCGTCGGTCGGCCAGTAGTCGATACCGTAGCCGGGCAGGGTCGAGAACGGGTTCAGGCGGGTACCGAGGGCCAGCACAACGTCCGCTTTGGAGATCAGCTCCATACCGGCCTTGGAACCGTTGTAGCCCAGCGGGCCTGCAAACAGCGGGTGCGAGCCGGGGAAGGCGTCGTTGTGCTGGTAGCCAACACAAACCGGGGCGTCGAGACGCTCGGCCAGGGCCATGGACGCGGGGAT
>NZ_JAXMOX010000069.1:0-20519 GCF_034669605.1 Leisingera sp. | reverse complement strand
GGCTCCGACGGCGACCGGGATTTCGTGTTCCCGTCCGAAGACACCCCGCCGAGCCTGGTGCTGTTCACCCAGAACAAGCCCGGCCTGGCCGACAGCCCGGCTGCCGCGAAGGGCGCCAAGATTATCTCGATCGAGGACATCCGCTGGGGCCGCCGCGACATCAAGACGGTGCAGCTGCTGTATCCGTCGATGGGCAAGATGATGGCCAAGAAGGCGGGCTGCGACGATGCCTGGCTGATCGAGGACGGCTATGTGACCGAGGGCACCTCGAACAACGCCTATTATGTGAAGAACGGCAAGATCGTGACCCGGCCCTTGTCCAACGACATCCTGCACGGCATCACCCGTGCCGCTGTTCTGCGGCTGGCGGCGGAAGCGCAGATGGAGATTGAAGAACGCCTGTTCACCATCGACGAGGCAAAAGAGGCGGATGAGGCCTTTACCACTTCTGCCAGCGCCTTTGTGATGCCGGTGGTGGAGATTGACGGCGTGCAGCTGGGCGACGGTACCCCGGGCCCGATCGCCAAGCGCCTGCGCGAGATCTACCTGGAGGAAAGCCGCAAGAAAGCGGTCTGAGGCACACGGCCCGGGTTGATGATGCCCGGATTGATGAGGAAGGCCGTCCCGTTGGGGCGGCCTTTTCTGCTTTGCGGCAGTTTGGTGAGGCCTTCACAACGCGTTGATGCGGCGAGGACCGGCCGCCATTGATGCCGGTCAGTCAACAGTTCTGCGCGCAGCGGTAAGAATGTCTCTGTATAGGGCGTTTCACGGCAGGATTTTAACTAATTTTACACAAAATGGGCCGGTTCAGGGCGAAATAGGATAGGGTGAAGACAGAGGACGCAAGGCCCGGATGACCGGGTGTTCGCCAGAGTTTCACGTTAGGGAGTTGCCCCATGGACCAGACCTTTCAGCCGGAGTTTGCCGCAGTGGCGGAAGGCCCGTCAGCCGCGGGCAGCGAGGCCGAGATCCTGGCAGCCGTGCGCAGGGTTCTGACAGCCGAAGATGCCATTGACCCGGAGATCGCGCAGGCGGCGGCCAAACGCGGCTGGTTCGCGGACACAGGCCAAGCGCCGGAGCGTCCGATCAAAAGCTCGCTTGCGGCCCGGTTGCTTGGCCGGTTCCGCGGCTAGGTTCCACCGCTCTGCCGGGGACAGCACCGCCACTCCGAAGGCTGTGAGCCGTATGTCGGGCGGCGGCATGGATCATCATCTTCCGGCGCGGGCCGCTGGCCACAGAGGCCCGGGGCCTGGCGTTGTGATCCTGGCGGAACATCCAGGGCTGGCGGCGGCTCTGGGCGGGGCGGTGGTGTTCACCGCGGGTCTTTGGGCGCAGAAACCGCATCCCTGCCCGCAGGCGCCGGAACAGCCCTGCTGACCAGCCTATTGCTTGTCCGTCACGTTTTCCTTCAACGAGACCTCGAATTCCGCCTGTTTCCCGGGACCGGCCTCGGTCTGGTAGCCGGCTTTCCACTCCGCCATGGTCATGCCGTAAAAGGCCTCGCGCGCGGCGGTCTTGTCCATGTCGATGCCGCGCTCGTTGGCCGCCTCCTGGTACCAGCGCGCCAGGCAGTTGCGGCAGAAACCGGCCATGTTCATCAGGTCGATGTTCTGCACATCGGTGCGCTCTTCCATCAGGTGCTTTTGCAAGCGGCGGAAGGCGGCAGCCTGGATTTCAATCTCGGTTTGCTTGTCCATGGCTGGACTCCTTCGGTTCGTTCTGCGGGTCTGCGGCAAGGCCTATCAGCCGGGGCGGAGGCGGGCAATGGCACCGGGCAGGGGGTCAGATCAGCTGCAGTGCGGCCCAGGGCCCCAGTGCCGTTGTCAGGATCAGGAGCTTATAGGTGCCAAGCCAGCGGTAGTTGGTCAGGCTGACATCCGCAGGCGCCAGCCCGAACATGCGGGCGTGCAGGCCGGCCGCCCAGTCCTGCATCAGCAGCATCAGAACGGCAGACAGCGTGAACAGGCCGAGATGCAGAACGGTCAGCCAGCCGAAAAAGGCAGAGAGGGTGTCCTGGGTCATGAGGGATCCTTTCCCGGTATCGCCCGCGTTTCGCTGACAGATATGGGGAGGCGCGGCTGCGCGCGCAATGGCGGCAGCCGTTTGCCGGTGCGGGGAGCGGCCGGGAAAAACCGGTTGTCCGGGCCGGATCAGAGGCCGGAGGCGTCCAGCGCCCTGGGCAGGATGCGGGCCAGGCGTTCCGCCCAGATGTGCTGGCCCTTGTGTTCGGCGATCAGGTCGTTTCTAAGTTCAACCAGTGTGTTGGGGCGTCCGGGTTTGGTGGCGTGGGTCTCGATCGCGTCGCCGGGCAGGTGGCCGGTGTAGGGCTGATTGACGCCGGTGCAGAACGTGGTTCCGCGGTTCAGTTCTTCGATCACGAAAGGCGAAAACCGCTCGCCTTCGGGAAACAGGATGCCAATCTCCCAAGGGCGCGGTTCCCGCCCGCGCAGCTGGCGGGTGAAGCTGTGGATCGAAACGATCACCGTGCCGGGGCGTTCGGCCAGCCGGGCCAGGGCGCGGTGGTACGGGCGGTAGCACTTCTCCAGCCGCTTGGTCAGCTCGGCCGCGCCGGCGTGGCGGTTGGCCGGGATGATGGTGCCGTCGTAAAGCTTCATCAGCAGCGTCGGGTCATCCTCGCCGCGGTTGGGGTCGATCACCAGGCGGGAGAAATTCGAGGCCACCACCGGCGCGTCCAGCATCCCGCCCAGCAGCTTGGCCACCTCATAGGCGCCGACGTCATAAGCAATGTGGCGCTCCATATCCGCACGCGGCAGGCCCAGATCGCCGCCGCCGGCAAACTCCGGCACATGATTGGTAGCGTGGTCGCAGGTGATCAGCCAGCGGGCGGGGCGGTCTGCACCGTGAACAAAATAGGGTGTGTATGTCATGAGCCTGATATGTTTTGCCGCAAGATGTTTACGGGAGTTGCGGCAGAATGGGAATTGGGGGATAAGCACCCTGAACGCTGTTTGCGGTAACATATTTCAGGTCCGGAGGAGAAGACCCCGATGAAACGCTCGCGCAATGTGAAGATTGTCGCCACCCTGGGGCCGGCTTCGGAAACCTATGAAACCATCCGCGCCCTGCATGAGGCCGGCGCCGACGTGTTCCGGCTGAACATGTCGCACGGCAGCCACCCGGAGATTGCCGAAAAGCACCGGATCATCCGCCAGGTGGAGCAGGACCTGGACAGCCCGATCGCGATTCTGGCTGACCTGCAGGGGCCGAAACTGCGGGTGGGTGTCTTTGCCAACGGTGCCGAAGATCTGGTGGAAGGCGCCAGGTTCCGTCTTGATCTGGACGAGGCCGAGGGCGATGTGAACCGCGTCTGCCTGCCGCATCCCGAGATTTTCCAGGCGCTGGAGCCGGGCGCGCATCTCTTGGTCAATGACGGCAAGATCCGTCTGGCGGTCGCGGACTGCGGTCCGGATTTTGCCGATTGCGTAGTGGAGACCGGCGGCACCATTTCGAACCGCAAGGGGGTCAATGTGCCCGACGTGGTGCTGCCGCTGGCGGCGCTGTCGCAGAAGGACCGCGCGGATCTGGAATTTGTCTGCGCCCTGGGTGTCGACTGGCTGGCGCTGTCGTTCGTGCAGCGGGCCAAAGATGTGTTCGAGGCCCGCGGGCTGGCGGATGGCCGCGCCGCGGTGCTGTCAAAGATCGAAAAACCGCAGGCGGTGGAGGATTTCGAGGCCATCCTGGATGCCTCGGACGGGATCATGGTGGCACGCGGCGACCTGGGGGTGGAACTGCCGGTGGCGGCGGTGCCGCCGATCCAGAAGCGGCTGGTGCGCAAGTGCCGGGCCGCGGCCAAGCCGGTGATTGTGGCGACCCAGATGCTGGAAAGCATGATCGAAAGCCCGATGCCGACCCGCGCCGAAGTCTCGGACGTGGCGACCGCCATCTATGAAGGCACCGACGCAATCATGCTGAGTGCCGAAAGCGCGGCCGGCCAGTATCCGATCGAAGCCGTGCAGACCATGAACAAGGTCGCGATCGAGGTCGAGGCAGACCCCACCTATACCCAGATCATCGCCGCCTCGCGTTCGGCCAAGGGCACCACCGTGGCCGATGGCATTGTGGCGGCAGCGCGCGAGATTGCCGAAAAGACCGAGATCAAGGCGATCTGCTGTTTCACCCAGTCCGGCACCACCGCGCTGCTGACCGCCCGCGAACGCCCGGGGGTGCCGATCATCGCCATGACCCCGGTCAGCGCCACGGCGCGGCGGCTGTGCCTCAGCTGGGGGTGCAAATGCGTGATGACACCGGAGCTGGACCGCTTCAAAGGCGCTGTGGTGAACGCGGCGCGGGCGGCGCGCGCCGGCGGCTATGCCGAAGACACCGACCAGATCGTGGTCACTGCCGGGGTGCCCTTCAATGTGCCGGGCACCACCAACATCCTGCGCGTTGCCCCCTGTGACGAGCGGTTGATTTACAGCACTGATCCGGATTGACGGCAGGCTGCTTGCCTTAAGGCCGGCGGCCCGATTTGAAAGCACCGCCCCTTGGCCTACCATTTCCCTGTGTCAGGTTGTGACGGGGGACGTGGTGCATGGGAACTGATCTGCCGCTGATTGCGGGGCTGGCGATTGCCGGGTTTTCGGTGCCGTCGATTCTGTCGGCCTTCAGCGAACAGCGGCCGCCGCGGGCCTCCGCGGCGGCCATTCTGATTGCCATCGGCCTGATCACCTATGCGGTGCTGATGAAGCCCGGCGGCTACCGCGTGGACGAGGTCCCGGATGCGTTTTTCCGGGTAATGGGACGTCTTCTGTAGAGAATCGGCTTGCCCATCCGGCAGGCATTGCGTATTGGGCAGCTCTGTTCCGCGTGGCCGGCCTTTCTTAGGCATGCCGAGTCGCGCGTCTAGCGAACCCGCATTGAAGGAGACGGAAATGCCCAAGATGAAGACAAAGTCGAGCGCCAAAAAGCGCTTTAAGGTGACCGCGACCGGCAAGGTCCTGGCAGGTCAGGCCGGCAAGCGCCACGGCATGATCAAACGGACCCGCAAGTTCATCCGCGACGCCCGCGGCACCACCACCCTGTCGGCACCCGACGCAAAGATCGTCAAGGGCTTCATGCCCTACGACCGCTAAGAGGAGATTGAGATATGTCCCGCGTTAAAGGTGGTACCGTCACTCACGCCCGTCACAAGAAGGTCATCAAGGCAGCCAAAGGTTACTACGGCCGCCGTAAGAATACCTTCAAGGTCGCCCGTCAGGCCGTCGACAAGGCGAACCAGTATGCAACCCGCGACCGCAAGAACCGCAAGCGCAACTTCCGCGCGCTGTGGATCCAGCGGATCAATGCTGCTGTCCGTTCGCATGACGAAGCGCTGACCTATTCCCGCTTCATCAACGGCCTGACCCTGGCCGGCATCGAAGTGGACCGTAAGGTTCTGGCCGATCTGGCCGTGCATGAGCCCGAAGCCTTTGGTGCCATCGTGCGCCAGGCACAGGACGCACTGGCCGCCTGAGCCCGCCAGCATTGACGAATTCTGTAAAAGGCCGCTCCCCACCGGGGGGCGGCCTTTTTCGCATTGCCGGATGTCCCTGCGCGGTCCCTGCGTGGCTGTTATGATCCCGGAGGAGGATTTCGTTGGAATCCGCGGGCCCTCGAAGATCCCGGAAACTGCGGCAACCCGCTGCGGCTGGCCGCGGCAAGGGATTTGGCGCCGCCGCCAAGACGGCCGGACACCGCAGGCTTGATCTGAGCGGTCATGACCCGGCGGCCGCCTGCCGCTGTGATGTCACCACATGCGGGTCCTGGCATAGTCCGCATAGCCTTGGTCATAGGTTTCGGCTTCGAACTCCGCCTCCTGCTCCTGCAGAAACTGGCCCGCTGTGGGCAGCGCAGGGCGCCCGGCGTCCGCGTCCCACAGGCGGGAGCGCAGGATTGCCTTGGCGCATTGAAAGTACAGTTCCTGGATGCTGATCACCGCGACCGTCGCGGGCCGCAGGGTCGTGCGCTCAAACGCGGCGCGGGCGGAGCTGTCCGCTGTCAGGAAGGCGGAGCCATTTACCCGCACCACGTTGCTGCTGCCAGGCGCCATGAACAGCAGGCTGACACGGCTGTCGCGCACGATGTTGCGCAGCGAATCGAGCCGGTTGTTGCCGCGCCAGTCCGGCAGCCAGAGGGTCCGCTCATCTGCGATATGCACCACCGGGCCGTCATCGCCGCGCGGGCTGGCATCGGTGCCCTCAGCGCCGACGGTGGACAGCACCAGAAAGCGGGAGGCAGCTATCCACTCCCGGTACAGCGGCGTCAGCCGGGTGGCGACCTTGGTCAGGGACCGCGGCGCGGCGGTGCCGTAGATCTGTTCAAGTGCTTCGGTGCTGGTGATTTTCTGCATGCCCAGGCCTCCTTTTGGCGGCAATGTAGCTTGCCCTTTCGGCGCGTTGGGGCCAGTTCTTGCTCAAATGGGCCAAAGAGACGATATCCGGCGGCGGGGCTGGTCCGCGTCCGATGCGGTGCAATCGCTGCCGCATGGGGTGGCGTCTTATGCCCGGACTTACCGGGATGGCTATGTCTCCGCCTGGCATGACCACCCGCGCCATCAGCTGGTCTATGCCGTCGCCGGGCTGATGATGGCCAAGGCCGATGGCACCAGCTGGGCGGTGCCTGCGGGCACAGGTCTGATCGTGCCTGCGGCCATGCTGCACGAGATCCGGATGGTGGGAGAGGTGCAGCTGCAATCCTTGTACATCGATCCGGCGGAAACCGGCGCCGGGGCGATGGCGGCTTGCCGTGCGGTAACGGTCTCCGGGCTGCTGGCGGGGCTGATTGCGGCGCTGTGCGCAATGGGCAATCCCTGGCCGCTGCCGCCCCGGGCGCATCACCTGAGCCAGCTGATCCTGATCGAACTGGGGGCGGCGCCAGACACGCCGCTGGCGCTGCCGTACCCGCCGGACGCGCGGCTGCGCCGGGTGTGCGATGCGCTGATGGCGGATCCGGGAAGTGCCCGGACAATTGACCATTGGGCGGCACTGGCAGGGATGAGCCGCCGTTCCTTCACCCGGGCGTTTCAGCGGCAGACCGGCAGCAGCTTCGGCCAGTGGCGGGAGCGGCTGCGTTGCCAGATTGCCTTGCGGGCGCAAGCGCGGGGCGAGGCGATGGAGCAGATTGCGCGCGATCTAGGCTATGCCAGCCGCTCCGCGCTGCAGGCGATGATGCGGCGGCGGGTGTGATCAGGCACTGTCTGCAGGCGGTGTTGACCTCCGCAATCGCGCTGCGGATCGCACTGTTGATCGTACCGTGGACTGTATAGTGTCAGGTTGCATCGGGCCTTTCTGACCTTTCCGGCGTCATGGCATTTCACAGCCATCCGCCAGGCTGCCAAGGCAATGGACTGGCTGGCAAGCGCATCAATGCATTTCATCGGGACAGCGGTGCTGCGGGCTGACGGCGGTGCCGGCCTCCACGCTGGGCGTCAGGCCGGAGGCAATCCAAGCCAAGTTGCTGACCGCGGTTTCTGATTACGCTTCATCCACGGCAATCCCGTGCGGGCCGTGGCGGATGACGGCCCACTGGCCGTATGTGTCGTCCAGGTCCAGCGGGATGGCGGCAGTGGATTTGCTGGAGCCGCTGCCGATTTCCGCCAGGGTGAACTCGATGCCGCCGGGGATGCCGATCTGCACCCGGTGCGCGCCGCCGCCATGCGGGGCCTGAATCGGGCGGCCGGTGGCATGCAGCAGGCCTGGGATGTCCACCTTGGCGGTGCGGTTTTCGATGTCGGCCTCATAGCCGATCCGCTGGAACAGCGTCTCATGCACGGTGTCGCACATCGCGCGGAACACCCACCAGTGGGTGGCTTCCTCATCCGTTTCGCCGCCCAATAGCACAGTTGAAAGCGCCTTGCGCTGGGCATCCGTGGCGCGGTCGTCGATAATCGCCTGCAAGGCGCCCTTGCCCTCGAAAATCGGGCCGGGCCAGGCATAAAGAAGGGCAGCGCGGGTGCCGGTCAGGTCGGTTTCGCCGAAATGGCCCTTGTCGATATGGATCACCTCGAAGCCGGTGCAATTGCCGTGGGTGGGCAGATCCTCGAACTGGCAGGGGCAGCCGTAGTTGCAGTTGCAATTGCCGAAGCTGCGGCCCTCGATATACCAATCCACATGTGCCATGGCTGCCCTCCGGTTCTGCTGATGTGAAGATGCAGGCGGAGTATACCATGAAACCGGCGTGATTTCAGGGGCGGCGATCCGGAGCGGCGCAGCGGGGTGACACAGCCCTGCGGCATCCGCCCTGGGCCTCTTGCTTTCAGCGGCTCTTGTGGTAGCAGGGCACAAGCAGAATTCGAGGGGCCGTGATGGACGATCTTAAAGCCAAATACCTGGGTCAGATTGCAGAGGCCGCGGACGAGGCCGCGCTGGAGGCAATCCGCCTGGCCGCCGTTGGCAAGAAGGGCGAAGTGGCGCTGAAGATGCGCGAACTGGGCAAGATGACCCCGGAAGAGCGCCAGACCGCAGGCCCGGCGCTGAATGCGCTGAAGGATGAGATCAACTCGGCCCTGACGGCCAAGAAATCCGGCCTGGAAGATGCCGCCCTGGATGAGCGTCTGCGCACCGAGTGGCTGGACGTCACCCTGCCGTCGCGCCCGGCGCGCCAGGGCAGCCTGCATCCGATCAGCCAGGTTCAGGAAGAGATCACCGCGATTTTTGCGGAACTCGGCTTTTCCGTTGCCGAAGGGCCGCGGATTGACACCGACTGGTACAATTTCGACGCGCTGAACATCCCCGGCCACCACCCGGCGCGGGCCGAGATGGACACGTTTTATATGCACCGCGCGACAGGCGACAACCGCCCGCCGCATGTGCTGCGCACCCATACCAGCCCGGTTCAGATCCGCTCGATGGAGAAGATGGGCGCGCCGCTGCGCATCATCTGTCCGGGCGGCGTCTACCGCGCCGACTACGACCAGACCCACACGCCGATGTTCCACCAGGTCGAGGGCCTTGCGCTGGACGAGAACATCTCGATGGCGAACCTCAAGTGGGTGCTGGAGGAATTCGTCAAATCCTTCTTTGAGGTGGACGACGTCGAGCTGCGCTTCCGCGCCTCGCATTTCCCCTTCACCGAACCCTCGGCGGAGGTCGACATCCGCTGCTCCTGGGATAACGGCCAGCTGAAGATCGGCGAGGGCGACGACTGGATGGAAATCCTCGGCTCCGGCATGGTCCACCCCAAGGTGATCGCGGCCGGCGGCATCGACCCGGAGATCTATCAGGGCTTTGCCTTCGGCATCGGCATCGACCGTCTGGCGATGCTGAAATACGGCATCCCGGATCTGCGCGCCTTCTTTGACAGCGATCTGCGCTGGCTGCGCCACTATGGCTTCCAAAGCCTGGACATGCCGGCGCTGCATGGCGGTTTGAGCAGGTAAACAGGCCAATCAACCGACCTTCCGTCCGGCTGCCAGGCCGGACCGCGCCCGTCCCGCCCCCCACGGGGCGGGCGCTTCGCTTCCCACCCCGCCGGGCCGGGCGCTGCCCTTAATGAATACGTCCAGCGCGGAATCAAGGCCGAAGGCCGCCGCGCTATCGCCTGACCGCCCGCACGGGCAGGCGATTTGGTTCCTCCAGCGCAAGGCTTGAAATTCTACGGATTTGGCCGGCATAAACCGGCACACATCAGTGTCGGATCGCCAGCCCGCGGTCAGGCGATGGCGCGGCTTGCCAGCTGACACAATCCGGGCTTTTCCACCTCACTCCCTGCTATCCTTGCCGCCGGCTGCGCCCGCGCCCTTGAACCTTGCCGCAATCTTTGTCATTGCCTCTGGCAAACTGCATGTCTGCCAAGGGGTCCCCGACCGATGAAATTCACGCTTTCCTGGCTGAAAGACCACCTCGACACCGATGCTTCGGTGGACGAGATCACTGAGGCTCTGACCGATCTGGGTCTTGAGGTCGAAGGCGTCGTCAACCCGGCCGACGCGCTGAAGGATTTCAAGCTTGGCTATGTGACCCATGCCGAAAAGCACCCCGATGCCGACAAGCTGCGGGTCTGCAAGGTCGACACCGACGAGGGCGAATTGCAGATCATCTGCGGCGCGCCCAATGCGCGCGAAGGCATCACCGTGGTGGTCTGCAAGCCGGGCATGTATATTCCGGGGCTGGATATCACCATCGGCGTCGGCAAGATCCGCGGTGTCGAAAGCTTTGGCATGATGGCGTCGGAGCGCGAGCTGGAGCTCAGCGAAGAGCACGACGGCATCATCGAGCTGCCGTCGGGCAATGTGGGCGACAGTTTTGTCGACTGGCTGGCCGAGAATGACCCGGCCAAGGTGGATCCGGTGATCGAGATTGCGATCACCCCGAACCGCCCCGATGCGCTGGGGGTCTACGGCATTGCCCGCGACCTGGCGGCGCGCGGCCTCGGCACTCTGAAAACCCGCGCCTTCGAGGCGGTGCCGGGCGATTTCGCAAGCCCGATCAAGGTTACCATCGACGAAGACACGCTGGACGGCTGCCCATTGTTTGCCGGCCGCCTGATCAAAGGCGTGAAGAACGGCCCCAGCCCGCAATGGCTGCAGGACCGGCTGACGGCGATCGGGCTGCGGCCGATATCGGCGCTGGTGGATGTCACCAACTTCTTCACCTTCGACCAGAACCGCCCGCTGCATGTGTTTGACGCGGCCAAGGTACAGGGCGGCTTGCGCGTCCACCGCGCGGCTGGCGGCGAGACGCTGAAGGCATTGGACGAGAAGGAATACACATTCAGCGCGGGCCAGATGGTGATCTCGGATGCCAATGGCCCTGAAAGCATCGGCGGCATCATGGGCGGCGAAGAAACCGGCTGCACCGGGGAAACCGTGGATGTGTTCCTGGAAAGCGCCTTCTGGGATCATGTGCAGATCGCGATGACGGGCCGGGCGCTGAAGATCAACTCCGACGCGCGCTACCGGTTTGAGCGCGGCGTGGATCCGGAATACACCATCGAGGGGCTGCACCGGGCCACCCAGATGATTCTGGATATCTGCGGCGGCGAGCCGTCCGAGGTGGTGATCGCAGGCGATGTGCCGGATCATTCCCGCGCTTACAAGCTGGACTCCGGCCGGGTGCAGTCGCTGGTGGGGATGGAGATCCCGGAAAGCGACCAGCGCCAGACCCTGACCCGCCTGGGCTTCCGCCTGGAGGGCAACCTGGCACATGTGCCCAGCTGGCGCCCGGATGTGCAGGGCGAGGCTGATCTGGTGGAAGAGGTGGCGCGGATTGCGTCGCTGACCAAACTGCAGGGCAAGCCGCTGCCGCGGCTGACCGATGGCATTCCGAAGCCGGTGATGACACCGCAGCAGCGCCGCCAGCAGATGGCGCGCCGCACCTGCGCCAGCCTCGGCTATAACGAGGTCGTGAGCTACAGCTTTATTGACAAATCCTCCGCCGCGCTGTTCGGCGGCGGCGAGGATGCCACCATGCTGGCCAATCCGATCTCCTCCGAGATGTCGCACATGCGCCCGGATCTGCTGCCGGGCTTGTTGCTGGCCGCGGCGCGCAATCAGGCGCGCGGGCTTTTGGATCTGGCGCTGTTCGAGGCGGGCCCCGCCTTCACCGGCGGCGAGCCGGGCGAGCAGGTCACCCAGATTGCGGGCCTTCTGGTGGGCCGCACCGGCCCCAAGGACGTGCATGGCGCCTCGCGCGCGGTGGACCTTTATGATGCCAAGGCGGATGTTGAGGCGGTGCTGGCCGCCATCGGCGCGCCCGCCAAGGTGCAGATCCTGCGCGGCGGCGCCGGCTGGTGGCACCCAGGCCGCCATGGCCGCATCTGCCTGGGCCCGAAAAAGACCCTGGGCGTGTTCGGCGAGCTGCACCCGAAGGTGCTGAAACAGATGGGGATCAAGGGCGCGGCTGTGGCCTTTACCATCTGGCCGGATGAGATTCCGATGCCGCGCAAATCCGGTGCAAGCCGCCCGGCGCTGGACATCAGCGACCTGCAAGCGGTGGAGCGGGATTTTGCCTTTGTTGTCGATGCAGAGGTTGAGGCGCTGACCCTGGTCAATGCCGCCGCCGGGGCCGACAAGGCGCTGATCCAAGATGTCCGCGTCTTTGACCAGTTCATCGGCGGCTCCCTGGGCGAGGGCAAGAAGTCGCTGGCCATCACCGTGCGGCTGCAGCCCAGCGACAAGACGCTGAAGGAAAAGGATATCGAGGCGGTGAGCGAGAAGATCATTGCCAAGGTCACCAAGGCCACCGGCGGTACCCTGAGGGGCTAAGGCTGGACCCAAGACTTTTGAAAAAGTCTTGGCAAAAGTTTTGGGCAAACTTTTCGGCAGCGCTCCCGGCGGGGCGCTGCCTTTTCCGTGTCACCTTGCAGCGAAAAACTCCGCCAGCAGATCGAATACCAGCCGGATCCGGCGGCTGGTGTGCAGCTCGCGGTGAGTGGTGAGCCAGACAGGAACGACAATCGGATCCGTGCCGGGCAGCAGGCGCTCGATTCCCGGGGTGACTGCGGCCACGTCATCCATCATCGGGCAGATACCGAACCCCTGTTTCACCAGCTCCCACGAGGCCAGCCCGCTGGTGGACTTGATCCGGAAATTGTCAGGCGTCAGGGCAATGCCCAGCGGTGCCATGAAGGCAATTGAGCGGTCCACATCGGCAAAGCCCACGAAATCATGGTTCGCCAGATCTGCTGGCGACACAGGGCGGCCGCGCCGCGCCAGATAGCTGGCAGCGGCATAGAAATGGGCGCTGGCCTCCTGCACCAGCCGGGCGATCAGCTCGGGCTGATCGGGGCGGACGTGGCGGATGGCGATATCGGCCTCGCGCCGCATCAGGTCGCGGATGTCATTGGCGGCCACCACGTCAATGGTCAGCCGCGGCGCGCACTGGCGCAGCTGGTGCAGCACCGGCGGCAGCACATGGGCGGACATCACATCCGAGGCGGTGATCCGCACCGTGCCGTCGATGGATTGCGCCTGGCCGGTTGCGGCCAGGCACAGACCATCGGCCGCCGCGCCCATCTTGCGGCTGTGGGAGAGCAGCTCATGCCCCGCCTCGGTCAGGGCCAGGGTGCGGCCCAGGCGCTCAAAAAGCAAAACGCCCAGGTCCCCCTCAAGCGCTGCAACCTGGCGTGACACTGTTGGCTGGGTCAGCCCCAGCCGCCGCGCCGCCGCGGAAAGCGAGCCGGCCTCAGCCGTGGCCAGGAAGGCGCGGATATGGTTCCAATCAGGGCTATTCATGCAAATATGTATATCAACCCTGCGGATTTCGGCAATTTATCTGTGGTTTGCGCATGAATAAGGTCTTTCCAACCAAGGAGATCCGCCATGACAGCCGACGCCCGGTTTTGGAATAAAATCGCCTCGAAATACGCCAGGTCAGCAATCCGGGACGAAGACGCCTACCGCTATGCCTTGGAGCGGACCCGTTCCTATCTGAAAGCCGGAGACAGCGTGCTTGAACTCGGCTGCGGCACCGGCTCTACCGCGATTGAACTGGCCCGCAGCGTGTCCAGAATCACCGCAACCGATCTGTCCGAGGCGATGCTGGAGGTCGGCCGCGAGCGGGCGGAGGAGGCCGGCGCCGGCAATGTGGAATTTCAATGCAGCAGTGCCAGCCAGGCGCCGGAGGGCCCGTTTGATGCGGTTCTGGCGCATAACCTGCTGCATCTGCTGCCGGATCTGGAGGCTGTTCTGCACGGTGCGGCGGACCGGCTGGCGCCCGGCGGGCTGTTCATCTCGAAAACCCCCTGTCTGGGAGAGATGCGGGGCAGCTGGAAATACCGGATGTTCCAGGCCGCCATCCCGCTGATGCGGCTGGCGGGCTATGCGCCCGGCTATGTGGGTTTCCTCGACATCGCCACGCTGGAAGCGGCGGTGCAGCGGGCCGGGTTCGACATCATTGAAACCGGCAATTACCCGGCGGACACACCGGGCCGCTATTTGGTGGCGCGGCGGCGCTGATCCTTTGCCTTTCGCCCGGCAGCCCTAGGTTACAGGGCGGAGGCCGATATGTTCGAGGACCGGATGGCTGCCGGGCTTCAGCTGGCCGGGCAACTGGCTGAACTGCCGATGACGGACCCCGTGGTACTGGCGCTGCCGCGGGGCGGGGTGCCTGTTGCGCTGCCCATTGCGCAGACACTGCAGGCCCCGCTGGACCTGATCCTGATCCGCAAGATCGGCATGCCCTCCAACCCGGAACTGGCAGCCGGTGCCCTGGCCGAGGGCAGCAATCCCATCTTCAACGGCGCGCTGTTGCAGGCCACCGGCATGAAGCCGGAGGATTTTGCCCCCCAGGTCGCCCAGGCGCGGGAGGAAAACGCCGCCCGCCGGTTGCGTTACCTGCAAGGGCATCCGCCAGTGGAGCTGGAAGGGCGCACCGCCGTCGTGGTGGATGACGGCATCGCCACCGGCGCCACATTCATGGCGGCGCATTTCTGGCTCAAGGACCGCAAGCCTGCAAAGGTGATCCTGGCAGTGCCGGTGGCGCCGCCGGAAGCGGTGGACGAATTGCGCCCGCTGGTAGATACTCTGGTCTGCCTGCTGAGCCCCAGCGAGTTCTGGGCGGTCGGCGCGCATTACAGGAATTTTACGCAAACCAGCGACGCAGAGGTCACGGCCGCCCTGGCCGCGGCCCCGCAGGCTGGCGCAGGAAAGGAAAGAACGTGGCATTGAAGGTTTACCTCTCGGGCGAGATCCATACCGATTGGCGCGAGCAGATCATTGAAGGCGCAAAGGGGCTGGAGGTCAGCTTCAGCGCGCCGGTGACCGATCACGGCGCCAGCGATGATTGCGGGGTGGCGGTGCTGGGGGCCGAGGAGAATAAATACTGGCACGACCACAAAGGCGCCATGGTCAACGCGATCCGCACCCGCAAGGGGATCGAGGATGCCGATGTGGTGGTGGTGCGCTTTGGCGACAAATACAAACAGTGGAACGCCGCCTTTGATGCGGGCTATGCCGCGGCGCTGGGCAAGTCGATCATCGTCCTCAGCCCGCCGGAGCACCAGCACGCGCTGAAGGAGGTTCACGCCGCGGCGTTGGCGGTGGCAGAGGAGCCGCGCCAGGTGGTGGAAATCCTGACCTATGTGCAGACCGGGGAGCTGCCTGCATGACGGTTGCGGGGTCCGGCCCGGTTCTGGAAACGGACCGGCTGATTCTGCGCCCGCATGTGGCGCAGGATATCGACGATGTGGCAAGGCTTTGGGCTGATCCTGACGTGGTGCGCTATATTACCGGCACGCCGTCCAGCCGCGAGGACAGCTGGGGGCTGCTGCTGGGCTATATCGGCCATTGGCAGGCGTTGGGCTTTGGCTATTGGGCGGTGACGCTGCGCGATGGCGGGCGGTTCGTGGGCGAGGTTGGCTTTGCCGACTTCAAGCGCGATTTGCAGCCGGGGCTGAACGGGGCGCCAGAGGCCGGCTGGGTGCTGTCGCCAGAGGTGCATGGCCAGGGCATCGCCACCGAGGCGGTGGCACGGATCCATCAATGGGCGGCGGAGGCGACCGATTGGGCGGAGACCGCCTGTATCTTTGACCCGGCCCATACGGTGTCGCAGAAGGTGGCGCGGCGGCTGGGATATGCGATGCGGGGTGAAGCCCGCTACAAGGACGGCCCGGCGCTGGTGATGGCGCGCAGCATGCCGCGCGCCTAGGCGCGCGGACGCAGGTCGTTTCGTGTGGCGCCGGCAGCCCCCAACACCCGCGGGTATTGGGGGGCTGCCGGCGCAGCCGCTGCCGGGCTTGGGGGGCGGCGCGGAGCAACAGCCCTGGCACCGGCAACGCTTCGTTAAGCCGGGCAGGGTAGTCTATAGCCCTGAAACAGACGTCCAACCTGATATGGTGCCTGCTGAGCAGGGCGCCGGAAATGCACGTATGAAAAATCGTCGAAAGCCAGCCTCTCAGATCACCCCGCTGATTGAGGACGGGGGCTTGTTCAAGCGGGAAGTCCGCGATGTCGCGGTGGAACTGGTGCCGGTGTTCAGCATGAACAACCGCGGCGATCTTGTGGTCAAGGGGATCGTCAGTCCCGGCACCGAGATCGAGGTGGTGTTTGCCGGCCGCCGGAAGCGCCAAGCGGCAGGTCTGGTCGAGCAAATGAAGAGGCTGCGGGTGCAGGGGGTGCGTACCGCGATGAACGGCCATGAGGCGATCAGCTGTCCCCGGAATCTGCGCCTGCCAGTCCAGGTGCGGGGCACCTGGCGGCTGCGTTTCGACCGCGATGCCTCTGGCTGGGAGGTCAAGAGCTATCAGCTGCTGGCCGCGCAATGGGTCTTTGCCGATGCGGAAAGGGGGGCTGTTCTGTGCGGCTGGCCGCCTGCCGAGTCGGAGAACAGGCTGCAGGACCGCGCCGGGGCCGCGCGGTCCGAACTGGCCGCGCAGAGGGCACGGACGGGCCAGCCCTCTTAGGCAGCAGCGCAGACACGCCCCGCCAAAGGCGGGGCGCCCGGCCCAACGGAGGCAGGCCCGTCAGGGCCGGAAACGGGCGGGAGGGCCTCAGCCCTCTTTCCTGATTTCCACAGAATGCGGATAGGGGATTGAAATGCCCTTGGCGTCGAAAGCCTCCTTCACGCCTTGCGTCAGGGCAAATTTCACTTCCCAGTAATCCTCGGCCTTGCACCAGACCCTGACTGTCAAATCGACCGCGCTGTCGCCCAGATTGGTCACCCGGACCCAGGGCGACGGATCCTGCAGCACCCGCGCATCGGCGCCGGCCTGTTCGAGAATGATCGCCTTGGCGGCATCAGCGCTGTCGCCGTAGTCGATGCCGAACACCATGTCGACGCGGCGGGTGGGGTGATGCGAGAAATTGGTGATGATCGAGCCCCAGGCCTGGCCGTTGGGCACGATGATCTGCACGTTGTCCGGCGTCGCCAGTTCGGTGATGAACAGGTTCAGATCTTTCACTGTGCCGGAGGTGCCGCCGATGTCCACATACTGGCCGATTTTATAGGGGCGGAACAGGATCAGCATGAAGCCCGCCGCCAGATCGCTGAGCGTGCCCTGCAGCGCCAGGCCGATGGCCAGCGTGGCGGCACCCAGCATGGCAACCAGGCTGGTGGCCTCAATCCCGAAGATGTTGAGCACCGCCACCAGCACCACCGCCAGCAGTGCCCAGCGGACCAGGCTGGCGGCAAAATTGCCCAGCGTCGGATCGATCCGCGGGGTCCGGTTGATACGGCTGCGCACCGCGCTGCTGATCCAGCCGGTGGCGATCCAGCCAAGAATCAGAACCAGCAGCGCCTTGGTGCCGCTGACCATCAGCGGCCAGTAGGCGCCGGCCTGTTCAATCAGTTGTTCCATCAAATTCAGTCCTTTGAAAACGCGCGAAAGGAGCGGACGCCCGCTCCTTTGCAATTGTCGCATTCCGCTGTTGCGGCGCTATTTTTTCAGCGAATCGCGGATTTCGAGCAGCACGTCAAGCTCAGACGGCCCGGCGGGCGTTTCTTCTGCCGGGGTGTCTTCTTCGTGCTCCATCGCGTCACGGACGCGGTTCACCGATTTCACCAGCAGGAACACCACCCAGGCGATGATCAGGAAATTCAGAACCGCCCTCAGGAAGGAACCATAGGCAAAAACCGAAGCCCCGGCCTCGCGCGCGGCCTCCAGCGAGCCGTAGCTGGCGCCGTCGCCGCCCAGCACAATAAAGTTGTTGGTGAAATTCACACCGCCGGTGAACAGCCCTATGATCGGGTTGATCAGGTCATCGACCATGGATTTCACAATGGCGGTAAAGGCGGCGCCGATGATGATCCCCACCGCCATATCCATGACATTGCCCTTGGCAATGAAGGCCTTGAATTCGTCCAGCATATCCGTTCCCTCTCCGTCCCAGCGGTTATGTTCGCAGGAGCAGGCTAGGAGCGGCCTTGCAGCCTGTAAACGGGGAATGTTCCGGCCCCGGCGTCAGTGCGAGGCCGGAAACGGCGGGTTTTGCCGGAGATCAGATCGAACTCTTCCACCTCCCGGGGACAGGGCCGTCCTTGGAAACCTCCGGGAGACCGCTGCCCAGGCTGAACGCGGCCATCAGGCGCATCGCTGCGGAACAGCTCCTCCTGGCTGCCGCCCTCCGCCTGGCCGTAGAAGACGGCGCCCTCCAGCGTTTCCAGATCGCCGCCCGCATCCGGGAAGTAGCCGGACAGGTAATTCCCGAAGGCCGGTTCGGTGGCTTGCGGCAGCGCAAGATTGTTGCAGGGGCGGCTCGCGCTGCAGGCAACGACAGGTGCCGCCGCTTGCTTCCGCCGGCACCAGCAGCGGGGCAATAGGGGCTGCGCAAAAGGAAAGCCCCGCCGGGTCTGGCGGGGCTTTGGTGCATTTCGCTGCGGGCTGGGGCGGTTACTGTTTCAGCGCCAGTTTCGGCGACAGCACGTCGATGCCCAGGGCCTCGCCGACCGCGTAGTAAGTCAGCTGGCCCGCATGCACGTTCAGGCCGTTCAGCAGGTGCGGGTCGTCCTCGCAGGCCTGGCGCCAGCCCTTGTTTGCCAGGTTCAGCAGGAAGGGCAGAGTTGCATTGCCCAGGGCCTGGGTCGAGGTGCGCGCCACCGCGCCCGGCATGTTGGCGACACAGTAATGCATGATGCCGTCGACCTCATAGATCGGGTCGGCATGAGTGGTTGCCTTGGAGGTTTCGAAGCAGCCGCCCTGGTCGATGGCGACATCCACCAGCACCGCGCCGGGCTTCATTTCGCTTAGCTGTGCGCGCGAGATCAGCTTGGGTGCCGCGGCGCCCGGGATCAGAACTGCGCCGATCACCATGTCGGCCTGGCGCACCAGCTCGGCGGTTGCGCCGGCGGTGGAGTACTGGTTTTTGAAGGTGCGGCCGAACACGTCATCGAGATACTTCAGGCGGGGCAGCGAGCGGTCGAGGATGGTGACATCCGCGCCCATGCCGGCTGCGATCTTGGCGGCGTGGGTGCCGACGACGCCGCCGCCGATCACCACAACCCTGGCCGGGGCCACGCCGGGGACGCCGCCCATCAGCACGCCGCGGCCGCCATTGGCTTTCTGCAGGGTGTAGGCGCCCACTTGCGGAGCCAGACGGCCGGCCACTTCGGACATCGGCGCCAGCAGGGGCAGGCCGCCGCGGTCGTCGGTCACGGTCTCATAGGCAATTGCGGTGCAGCCCGATTCCAGCAGGTCATGGGTCTGCTCCGGGTCGGGTGCCAGATGCAGGTAAGTGAACAGCAGCTGGCCTTCGCGCAGCATCTTGCGCTCGGCGGCCTGGGGTTCCTTCACCTTGACGATCATGCCGGCGGTGGCAAAGACTTCCTCCGCGGTGCCGAGGATGACAGCACCGGCGGCGGTATAATCCTCGTCGGTGAAGCCGGCCCCGGTGCCGGCGCCTTTCTGGATGACAACATCGTGGCCGTTGTTGACGGCTTCTCGGACCGCGTCCGGGGTCATGCCGACGCGGAATTCCTGCGGTTTTATCTCGGTGGGGCAGCCGATTTTCATGTGTGTTTCTCCTCCAAATTCAATACGGTCATTTTGCCGCAGATACCGCAATATGTGCTGCTTTTTGAGGTGGAAATGAAATAGGGCTTTCGAATAATCTTCGTCAATTCAGGCGAAAATGAGCAAGGTTCTTCGAGAAATGTCGTTAGACGAAACAGATCGTCGCATTCTGTCGGTGCTGCAAAAGCAGGGACGGATTTCCAACGCCGACCTGTCGGAGCGGGTGAACCTGTCGGCCTCCGCCTGCCACCGCCGGGTGCAGCGGCTGGAGACGGACGGGTATATCCGCGATTATGTTGCGCTGCTGGATGCGCGCAAGCTGAACGTGCCGACCACGGTGTTTGTCGAGATCACCCTGCAGGCCCAGGCGGATGAGGTGCTGGACGCGTTTGAAAAGGCAGTGTCGCGGATCCCGGATGTGCTGGAGTGCCACCTGATGGCGGGCACGGCGGACTATATCCTTAAGGTGGTGGCGGAAAACACCGAGGATTTTGCCCGCATCCATCGCCAGCATCTGGCGCGGCTGCCGGGGGTGGCGCAGATGCAGTCGAGTTTTGCACTGCGCACCGTGTTCAAGACCACGGCGCTGCCGGTTTGATGCGGCGCTGATGCTTATTGCCGGACCAGGGGCTTTTGCGCTTGAACCCCGGTGGAAATTCCAGTTGCCTTGGGGGAAAGTGCAGCCAGGGCCGCATGACGGATCCTTTGCCGCGGCGACGGCTGTCTGCTGCCCCGGCGGAGTGACATCAAACAGTCACATGCCGCCCGTACAAGGCGGTGTTTGCACGACCTGACAAGGAAGGAACCCTGCCCGTGACCCGCGAATTTGAAACCGCATCCCTGGATTGGCTGGAAGCGGAGCTGCAGGACACGCTGAACGAGGATATCGAGATTGAATTCTCGGAGCCGATGCTGAGCCAGGAGATCCGCAAGATCTACCGGGAACAACATCCGGAAATGCTCGACCGGCAGATTTATTTCCGCAATCTTTTGCGGCTGCAGGCGGAGCTGATCAAGGTGCAGGACTGGGTGCAGAACTCCGGCGCCAAGGTTTGCATCCTGTTTGAAGGCCGCGATGCAGCGGGCAAGGGCGGGGTGATCAAGCGGATCACCCAGCGGCTGGATCCGCGGGTGGC
>NZ_JAXMOX010000068.1:0-20772 GCF_034669605.1 Leisingera sp. | reverse complement strand
CAGGCTTCGGCTTTTTCCTCCAGCAGCAGCCATTCCTCCTCAGCCGCGGCCAGCTTCTCCTGCCGCTCCACCAGCGCCTCGGTGGCCTTTTTGAACTTGACCGGTTCGCGGCTGAACAGCCCGGGGTCCGCCATCAGCTCCTGCAGCTTGGCGATCTCCGCTTCCAACCGTTCAATCTCCCCCGGCAGCGCCTCCAGCCGGTGCTTTTCCTTGAAGCTCAGCCCGTCTTTGGGCTGGCTTTCCTGCTTCGGCTTCGGCTTGGCAGGCTTCACCTTCTCTGCCTTTTCCGCAGCGTCAAGCGGCCCGCGCTGCGCCAGGTAATCGCTCCAGCCGCCGGCATAGGCCGTGGCCCTGCCGTTGCCTTCCATCGCGATGGTGGTGGTCGCCACCCGGTCCAGAAAATCCCGGTCGTGGCTCACCAGCAGAACGGTGCCGTCGTAATTATCGAGCAGCTCCTGCAGCAGGTCCAGCGTCTCCACATCCAGATCGTTGGTTGGCTCATCCAGCACCAGCAGGTTCGAGGACCGCGCCATCAGCCGCGCCAGCAAAAGCCGCGCCTTCTCGCCGCCCGACAACGACCGCACCGGCGCCCGCGCCTGGCGTTCGTCAAACAGGAATTCCTTCAGGTAGCCGACAACATGTTTCGGCTGGCCGCGCACCATCACCTGGTCGGCCTTGCCGGAAATTCCCAGCAGGGGATCGGCGGTCAGATTCTCCCACAGGGTCGCATCCCCATCCAGCTGATCCCGCGTCTGATCAAACAGCGCCAGCTCCAGATTGGTGCCTTGCTTCACAGATCCGGAATCCGGCTCTTCCAGCCCCAGCAGCATTTTCAGCAGCGTGGTCTTGCCCGCGCCATTGGGCCCGACAAAGGCCACCCGGTCGCCGCGCTGCACCTTCAGCGAAAAATCCTGCACGATCTGCTTGCCGCCAAAAGCCTTGCCCAGCCCCTCGGCCTCAATCACCTTGCGGCCCGATTTCGGCCCTGCATCCAGCGCCATCTCGGCCGCCCCCTGGCGCTTGATCTGGCCGGCGCGCTCGGATTTCAGATCCTGCAGCGCCCGCACCCGGCCCATGTTGCGCTTGCGGCGGGCGGAAATCCCCTCCACCGCCCAGCGGCTTTCGGATTTGATCAGCCGGTTCAGCTTGTGCCGCTGCTGGTCCTCCTCCTCCCACAGCTTGTCGCGCCAGGCCTCGAAATGCTCAAACCCCTTTTCCTGACGGCGCACCTCGCCGCGGTCCACCCACAGGGTTGCCCGGGTCAGCGCCCGCAGAAAGGCGCGGTCGTGCGAGATCAGCACAAACGCCGCGCGGGTGGCCTTCAGCTCGTTTTCCAGCCAGGTGATCGCCTCGATGTCCAGATGGTTGGTCGGCTCGTCCAGCAGCATCAGATCCGGCGCCTCGGCCATCAGCTTGGCCAGCGCAGCACGGCGCCGCTCACCGCCCGATGCGGTTTCCACCGGGCGCGCCGGGTCGAACTTCAGCCCTTCGCCTGCGCGCTCCACCTTGTACATCTCGCCGGGATCCAGCGCGCTGGCAGCAAAATCGCCAAGCGTGGCAAAGCCCGTCATCTGCGGATCCTGCTCCATATAGCCCACCGCTTTGCCCGGCGGCACCACGATAGAGCCCTTATCCGCTTCAACAATCCCCGCCATTACCTTCATCAGGGTGGATTTTCCCGACCCGTTGCGGCCCACCAGGGCGACACGGTCGCCGGGCTGAACCACCAGATCGAGATCGGAAAAAACCGGATCGCCCCCAAAGGTGAGGGAAATGCCGGACATCTGCAGAAGAGGAATACGTGCCATGCCAGCCAGCTACCCCGGCGGCAGAATCACGTCAACGCTGCTTCTTCATCTTTTCAAAAATACTCATTTTTACCCGGCAACTGCCCTCAGACGCCGCTTGCGCGCAGCAGGAATTGCCGCAATCTCCAGCCCGGTGAACACATGCAGCGTGTTCATCCCGGCATCCACAACCGCATGGTCGCTGACCCAGCCGCCCATCACCAGATAGGCCCGCAGCAGCGGCGGCATCCGCAGCATCGCCAGTTTCGGGTCCGGCCTGCGCCGCAGCCCGGCGGCAAAGCGGAACACCTCGGGCGCCTTGACCCCCGGAAGCCAGCGTTGCGGCGCCAGATGGCGGAGCTTCAGCATGGCAAAGGCGTCAAGATATTCGGCCGTCGCGGTGCCGGCAAAGGACGAGCAGCCAAACAGCATCTGCACATCCTTTGCATCGACCAGGGCTGTTACCGCCCCCCAGGCGACGCGCAGGATATCCGCGCTGTGCTGATCGGGATGGATGCAGAACCGGCCCAGCTCAGCCATCCGGCCGCGGAATGCCCGCAGCCCTTGCAGATCATAGAACTGCGCCGAATAGCTGCGGCCCAGCTCCGCGCCGCTTGCCAGCAGCAGCAACCGGAAACAGCAGACCAGACTGCCGGTCCGCGCCTCCTCCACCAGCACATGCATGCAGGCCGTATCAAAAGCGTCGCAATCGGCGGCGCCGGTCTGAAAGCACAGCGTGCGCAGCGCCTGCGCCGCAGCCACATCGGCCGGCCCCGCCGCCAGCCGGGCGCGGTAACACCCCTTGTGCAGAAGCACGTCCGGCTGTGCTGCCATCGCGGCCTCCCCTGTTTCCGGCTCAGCCCTTAGCATAAGCGCCGTGACAGCCCGGTGACGCCCGCTGGACCGGCAGCCGCCAGCCTTACTGATCCTGCAGGAACTGATCGGGGCCGAAGTTGCCCAGGCTGCCCAGAAGCTGGCGCAGGAACGTGCTGTCCTGCACGCTGGAGCTGGTCACCCGGCGTTCCAGCGGCACCACCTTGCCGTCTTCCAGGCTGAACCGCTCGACCCCCTGCACCACCCCGGCAGCGTCAAAGCTGATCGCAACCAGATCGCGCGCCACCGGTTTCGGGGCGGCGGCGCCGTAGTGGCGGAAACGGGTCGCAACATAATAGTAGCCGCTTTCGTTCAGCACCCCGGTCGAGGACGGGATGCCGACGCTTTCGGCCACCGAATCCCTTGTGTCGATCCCCGGCACCACCTCGGCCAGCTGATCCGCTGTGGGCACATATCCGTGCTTGCGGTAGACTGACGAGCAGGCCGCCAGCGCCAGCCCCGCCGCGGCAAAAACAGCCCCGCGCAAAACGGACTTGAAGTGAAATGCCTTAGCAACCATGACTGCCCCCCGGCCTTTGCCGCAATGCGCGGCTTGAATACGTCTTTGAACCCGATTACCTAATGACCGCTTCCGGTTCAAGAAACGAAAGTCCCCGATTATGTCTGACAGCTCCGCAGTGCGGGTGGCGGATCTGCCGCAAAACGCCCCGACCGCCTTTGAAATCACCCCGGATAAAGCGGAACTGGCCGCGCTGGCGGCTGAACTGGGGGTGAACGCGCTGCGCAAGCTGCGCTTTACCGGCGAGATCAGCGCGCGCGGTAAACGCGACTGGCAGCTGACCGGATCCCTGGGGGCGACCGTGGTGCAGGACTGTGTGGTGACGCTGGAGCCGGTGACCACCCGGATCGAGGAAAAAGTCCGCCGCAACTATCTGTCCCGTATGGAGATTCCGGACGAAGGCGAAGCGGAAATGCCCGAGGATGACAGCACCGAGCCGCTTGGCAGCCATATCGACCCGGGCGCCGTCATGACTGAAGCCCTGGCGCTGCATATCCCCGCCTACCCGCGCAAGGAGGGCGCCGAGCTGGGCGAAGGGGTCTATACCAAACCCGGCGCCAAGCCGATGCGCGACGAGGACGCCCGCCCCTTTGCCGGTCTTGGCGCCCTGCGCGGTCTGCTGAAAGACGAGGACTAGGCCGGAATTTCCGCGCTGGCGGAAATTGCATCTGGAACCTGTGGCGGCGCTGCCCTAAAAAACATCTTGCGCCGCCGGAGATTCGCAGTATTTTCGCGCGCTCATCGGAATTTTTGGTTGGACAATGTTTGGGCAGGCGCCTAAACGCACGTCAGACTGATCGAACAGAACGCAATCGCGCCGCGGGGAGTGCCCCAAGGCCCAAACAGACAAAGGTTGAGACATGGCCGTCCAACAGAATAAAGTATCCAAATCGCGCCGCAACAACCGCCGCGCGCACGATGCACTGGTTGCTGCAAACCCGAACGAATGCGGCAACTGCGGCGAGCTGAAGCGCCCGCATCACGTATGCCCCTCCTGCGGCCATTACGACGACAAGGAAATCGTCGCAGCGGCTGACGAGATCGAGATCGACGAAGACGCGGCATAAGCCACGGACAGGATCTGATGCCAGGCAGGCTTTCGCATGACGGGTAAACCCGATCTAAATCAGGCAAAAGCCGGCCGCATCACCATTTCTGTTGACGCCATGGGCGGAGACGCCGGCCCCGCTGTTGTGGTGGCCGGCATTGCCATGTCGGCTGAAAAGAACCCGGATATCGGGTTCATCCTGCACGGCCCCGCCGACCAGCTGAAACCGCTGGTCGCCAGGAAACGCACGCTTGAGGGCCGCGTCGAGATCCGCGATGTCCGCGACGTTGTCACCATGGAGGACAAACCCTCCCAGGTGATGCGCAACGGCAAGGGCACCTCGATGTGGTCGGCGCTGGATGCGGTCAAGAACGGCGAAGCGGCAGGGGCTGTGTCCTGCGGCAACACCGGCGCGCTGATGGCGCTGTCGATGCTGCGGCTGCGCAAGCTGCCCGGCGTCAACCGGCCGGCCATTGCGATCCTGTGGCCGTCGCTGAACCCGCAGGGCTTCAACGTGATGCTCGATGTCGGCGCCGACGTGAAAGCCGACGCCGAGGATCTGCTGCAATACGCGCTGATGGGCACCTCCTATGTGCGCAACTCGATGGACATCGCCAGCCCGCGGGTCGGGCTGCTGAATGTCGGCACCGAGGAGCACAAGGGCCGCGCCGAGCTGAAAGAAGCCTTTACGCTGATCGCCGGTCATGCGGCACAGGCGAGCTACGAGTTTGTCGGCTTTGTCGAGGGCAGCGATATTCCCGGCGATGCCGTGGATGTGATCGTCACCGACGGCTTTACCGGCAACGTGGCGATCAAGACCGGCGAAGGCACCGCCCGGGTGATGCGCACCGCATTACGCGAGGCATTCCAGTACTCGTTCCTGTCGAAAATCGCCGCGCTGCTGGCGGTCACCTCGCTGAAACGGCTGTCGAAACGGATGGATCCGCGGCGGGTGAACGGCGGCGTGTTCCTGGGCCTCAACGGCACCGTGGTGAAATCCCATGGCGGCGCCGATGCCACCGGGGTTTCGGCCGCCGTCAAGCTCGCCTTCCGGCTGGCACAGCACGGATTCGCCGAAAAGCTGGCGGCGCGGGTTGCATCTGCCGGCGCTGTTCCCCAAGTTGAAACTGCCCCCCGCGCGCTGCGGGCGGCCACTGATAAAGACTAAAGCAAGGCAGGCACCGGATGACGCGACGCGCGGTAGTTGTTGGCACTGGCCACTATCTCCCCGAACGGGTGGTGGAAAACGCGGAATTCGAGGCCACTCTGGACACTTCGGACGAATGGATCCGCAGCCGGTCTGGCATCGAACGCCGCCATTTCGCCGCCGAGGGGGAGACCACTTCGGACATGGCCGCCAAGGCAGCTGAACGCGCTTTGGCGGATGCGGGCCTGACCGCGGAAGATGTCGACGCGATCGTGGTGGCAACCTCCACCCCCGATCTCACCTTCCCCTCTGCCGCCACCATGGTGCAGTCCAAGCTGGGCATGACCAAGGGCTTTGCCTTTGATGTGCAGGCGGTCTGCGCGGGCTTTGTCTATGCGCTGAGCAACGCCAGCGCGCTGATCGCCTCGGGCCAGGCGGAACGGGTGCTGGTGATCGGCGCCGAAACCTTCAGCCGGATCATGGACTGGACCGACCGCTCCACCTGCGTGCTGTTCGGCGACGGCGCCGGCGCGCTGCTGCTGGAGGGCCAGGAGCAGCCCGGCACCAGCCGCGACCGCGGCATCCTGTCGACCGACCTCAATTCCGACGGCCGCTACAAGGATCTGCTGTATGTCGACGGCGGCGTGTCGACGCAATCGACCGGCTATCTGCGGATGCAGGGCAACCAGGTGTTCCGCCATGCCGTGGAAAAGCTCGCCTCCACCGCGAAAACCGCGCTGGACCGCGCCGGGCTTGCCGCCGCGGATGTGGACTGGATCGTGCCGCACCAGGCCAATATCCGCATCATCCAGGGCACCGCCAGGAAAATGGGTCTCAGCATGGACAAGGTGGTGGTAACCGTGCAGGATCACGGCAACACCTCCGCCGCCTCCATCCCGCTGGCCCTGTCCGTGGGTAAAGAGCGCGGCCAGATCAAACAAGGCGATCTGATTGTGACCGAAGCCATCGGCGGCGGCCTCGCCTGGGGGGCTGTCGTGGTGCGCTGGTAACCCCGCAGACTTAATTTCCGCCCGAAACACCCGGCGCAATTCATTGATATTGACAGGGAAATTCCCTGCGCCCTATGCTTTGGCAAACAACGGGGATTGGTATGGGCGAAAAAACACTTACACGAATGGATTTGAGTGAAGCAGTTTTCCGGGAAGTCGGCCTGTCGCGCAATGAAAGCGCGCAGCTGGTGGAAAGCATGCTGCAATACATGTCGGATGCCCTGGTGCGCGGTGAACAGGTGAAGATCTCCTCGTTCGGCACATTCAGCGTGCGGGACAAATCAGCCAGGGTCGGGCGCAACCCGAAAACCGGCGAAGAAGTGCCGATTCAGCCGCGCCGCGTGCTGACCTTCCGGCCCTCCCACCTGATGAAAGACCGCGTGGCAGACGGCAACCGTAAATAACGGGACCAAAAGGCCATGTCGAAATCACCGGACGCGTTCCGCACCATCAGCGAAGTTGCGGAGTGGCTGGGCGTGCAGGCGCATGTCCTGCGCTTCTGGGAGAGCAAGTTCACCCAGGTCAAACCCGTCAAGCGCGCCGGCGGGCGGCGGTATTACCGGCCTGCGGATATGCTGCTGTTAGGCGGCATCAAGAAACTGCTGCATGACGACGGGCTGCCGATCAAGGAAGTGCAGGCGCTGCTGCGCGAGCATGGCGCGGCGCATGTGTCCGGCTTGTCCGGTTCGCTGGACGGCTCAGCCAATGCCCGCCCCGATGCCCCGCCGCCGGCCGATAAACTGGGCGATGACTGGCAAAGCTCGCTGGAGCTGAGCCGAGACACAGCCGCAGCCGCAGCCGCGGGGGACCCTGCCGGGAGCAGCAATGTGGTCGGCTTTCCCCCCGTATCCGATCCGGTCTCCGATCCCGCCCCCGCCCCGCAGGCCCGGATGGATCTCGCGCCGCCCGCCGTGGACAGCGGTGCAGATGGCGGCACGGAACTGCCAGAGCCCGAGCTTGGCGATGCCCCCCCTGCAGAGCTGCCGGACGCCGCTGCCGATACGCTTGAAGATGCCGCGTCCCGGGATCTGCCCGCCGCTGAGGATGCATCCGCAGATAAGTCCCGGGGACGATTCACCCAGCTTCAGCCGGGCGCCGAGTCGCCTGAGCCGTCCCTAAATCAGGCGGCTGCAAGCGAAGCTGCAGCAGAACCGGCAGACGCCGCAGAACCGATGCCAGAACAGGCTTTCGAAGCCGGGCCCGCACCCGCGGCGGAAACGGCCCCTGCTGAGCACCCTGCCCCCGGCGGGACAGCGGCGCCTGCAGAAGAACCGGCAGGTTTCGCAGCACAGGACCGTCCGGCGGACCCGGACCCTGCCGCCGCATTTGATCCCGCTTTGGACGCAGCGCCGGCCCCCGTACCGGCCGGGGACAGCCTGGTGGCTGCCGCCGGCCTGCAGCCGGACGAGCCGCTGGACTTCAGCTTGACCGCGCCCGGGGCCGATGCCGGGCCTGCAGCCGGGTCAGCGCCTGATTCCAAAGCAGATCCCGCGGCGTCCTTCCCGCCGCATGACCTGGACGCGGCCGCCCGGCAGGTCGATGCCCTGGAGTTTTCCTCCGGTTTCGCCCCCGAGGCCGAAGCGCCCCGGGACACCCCGGCAGCACCGCAGGAGGCTGCAGCGGACGCCCCGGCGCCCGGCGCGCCAGCCCAGCCGCCAGAATATCCGCCGGCCGATCCGCAGGTGCCGCAACCGGGTGTTCTGGCGCATCTCGCCGCCCTCCGCAGCCTGCCGCCGCACTCTGTTTCCGCAATCGCCGGCTGCGCTGCGGATCTGCGGGCGCTGGCTGCCGCCGGCGCGGCTGCAGGGGCGCCGGACATCATCTGAGTCCCCGCCTTGCCGCGCGGCGGAAAACGCTGCGGCCGGAGGCATGGCTGGCAACAACCTCATCCTGCTGACTTTCTTTGCAGCGGCGCGAAAAATATTGCTGCCCCCTCTTGCCCCTGCCGTGAAAACGGTTAGAAGGCTCCTCAACGGGCTATGGCGCAGCCTGGTAGCGCGTCCGTCTGGGGGACGGAAGGTCGCAGGTTCGAGTCCTGCTAGCCCGACCATATGAAAAACGCCCGGGTGTTCACGCACCCGGGCGTTTTCGTATCCGGCGCACAGCCTGACTGATTGCGGACCGGGATTGCGTACTATGGCCAATTGAGCCAGCATCGCCGCAAAGACGGCGCGGAGGGGAACAGGACATGACAGGCGTATTGCCCAGCCAAACCATTGAAAAGATGCTGGATCGCGGCGCGATTGCCGTCAGCACCCCGTTGGCCGGGGGACAGGTCCAGCCTGCCAGCCTTGATCTTCGCCTCGGCAACGTGGCCTATCGGGTACGCGCGTCTTTTCTGGCCGGACAGGGCCGCAGCGTCTCCGACCGGCTGACCGAGTTCGAGATGCACCGGATCGACCTGAGCAATGGCGCGGTGCTGGAAAAAGGCTGCGTCTATGTGGTGCCGCTGATGGAAAGCCTGGCGCTGCCCGGCGATGTCTCTGCCGTGGCCAATGCCAAAAGCTCCACCGGGCGGCTGGACCTTCTGACCCGCACCATCACCGACGGCGGCGAGGAGTTCGACCGTATCAAACCCGGCTACACCGGACCTCTTTATGCCGAGATCTGCCCGCGGTCGTTCTCGGTGCTGGTGCGTCCGGGCATGCGGCTCAACCAGATCCGATTCCGCACCGGCCAGGCGGTTCTGTCGGACGCGGAGCTTAAGATGCTGCACGCGGGCTCCCCGCTGGTCGACGGCGCGGCGGTGATCGAGGACGGTTTGGGCTTTTCCGTCGATTTGAAGCTGCCCGGCAGCGATCTGGTCGGCTACCGCGCCAAGCCGCACACCGGCGTCATCGACCTGGACAGGATCGGCGAATACGACCCGCAGGAATACTGGGAGGAAGTGCGCACCAAAGACGGCCGCATCATCCTGGACCCCGGCGCGTTCTATATTCTGGTCAGCCGCGAGGCGGTGCATATCCCGCCCGCCTATGCCGCCGAGATGGCGCCCTATCTGGCGATGGTGGGCGAATTCCGGGTGCATTACGCGGGCTTTTTCGATCCCGGGTTCGGCCATGACGCGGCCGGCGGCACCGGTTCGCGCGGGGTTCTGGAGGTGCGCTGCCACGAGGCGCCTTTTGTGCTGGAGCACGGCCAGGTTGTCGGGCGTCTGGTCTATGAGAAGATGGCCGAGGTGCCCGAGCAGCTGTATGGCGCCGGGATTGCCTCGAATTACCAGGGCCAGGGGCTGAAACTGTCCAAGCATTTCAAAACGCCGGCCTGATCGCGATCAGGGCAGCAGCCATCCCCAGGGCAGGGCCTCGCTTCACCGGCGCGGCATGCGCCCGCTGCTTCGCCGTACCCGCCTGCGCCGGCCGGTCCGGACGCGGTCACCGCAGCGGTCAGCGGCAGCTGGCGCGGCTCAGCTTTGGCGGCGCCCCGGCTTGACCGATGGAATGCGGGAGCTGCCTGCCTGCCGGGCGGGCGGCGCGCGGTGCCCTGCCCCCTGCCCCTTGCCGCGTTTGGCAACCGCGCTGATGCCGGCAGTGACGCCTGCATTGACCGCGCGGCTGACCAGCCGACGCAGAACCATGTTGATGATTGAATTAAGAGTCATGGACGTCGCCCCGCTTGCAGCCTGCCCGCTACCTTAACGGCAAATTAAGACAATTCCGGGGCGCGGAACACCCCGGCGGACACGAGTGCAAAACCTGCGCCCTGAGATGGCGTCACTCTTCGAACAGTTCTGCCTGTTCTTCCGGATCCTCGTCGTCCTCGCCCCCCTGGCCCATCGCCAAGGCGCCCGGCGGCGGCCGGTTTTCCAGCAGGCCAGCGGCGCGCAGCTCCTTCAGCCCCGGCAGGTCGCGGGCGCTTTCCAGACCGAAGTGATCGAGGAAGACCGGCGTGACCACAAAAGTCACCGGCCGGCCCGGCGTCATCCGGCGGCGGCCCAGGCGGATCCAGTCCATCTCCATCAGCTGGTCGATGGTGCCGCGCGACACCGACACGCCACGGATCTCCTCGATCTCGGTGCGGGTGACCGGCTGATGATAGGCGACAATCGCCAATGTCTCGATCGCGGCGCGGCTCAGCTTGCGCAGCTCGGTGGTTTCCTTCTGCATCAGGAAGCCAAGGTCCGGCGCGGTGCGGATCGCCCAGGCATCTCCTAAGCGAACCACCCGCACGCCGCGCCCCTCGTAGCGCTTGCGCAGATGCTCCACCGCCTCGCGCGGGTTGCAGCCATGCGGCATCCGGCTTTCAAGGTCGCGCAGGGTAACCGGCTCGGCGCTGGCAAACAGCACCGCCTCCACCATCCGCTCCTGCTCGGCCATCGGCGGCGCGTCGAACAGCGTATCGCTCTCTTCGCGGATGGGAGCACCGTGGCTGTCCATAAGCTGGTCTTCCATCAGGTATCCTCGTTCAGGCTGCGCAGCTGGATCGGCGCAAATGATTCACTCTGGCGCAGCTCAAGCCTGCCTTCCTTCACCAGCTGCAAAGAGGCGGCAAAAGTGGCGGCAGTGGCCGAGCGGCGCTTGACCGGATCGCTGTGCCAGCCGTCCGGCAGATAGCTGATCAGATCGGTCCAATCGCCGGTGAAGCCCAAGAGATGGCGCATCCGCTCCAGCGCTTCTTCCATCGTGAAAACCGACTCCCGGTCCATCACAAAGGGGCGGAAATCCTCCTTGGTGCGGATGCGGGCATAGGCCTGCATCAGATCCAGGAGGTTGGCGGTATAGGTAACGGTCTTGATCCGGGCGACGTTCTCTTCCTCGCCGCGGCCAAAGAAGTCGCGGCCCAGCCGGTCGCGGGCCAGCAGCCGGGCAGAGGCGTCTCGCATCGCCTGCAGACGCTCCAGCTGGAACGCCAGGTGGGCGGCCAGCTCCTCGCCCGAGGGGCCGTCCTCCTCCGGGTCCGGCGGCAGCAGCAGGCGGGATTTCAGGAACGCCAGCCAGGCCGCCATCACCAAGTAATCGGCGGCCAGCTCAATCCGCAGCTCCTTGGCCTTGTTGACAAAGGTCAGATACTGTTTGGCCAGCTCCAGCACCGAGATCTTGCGCAGGTCCACCTTCTGGGTGCGCGACAGCGTCAGCAGCAGGTCGAGCGGGCCTTCGAACCCGTCCACATCCACGATCAGGGCCTCGGCTGCCAGCCGCTCCTCTACTGCCGTATCCGCGTCTGAAAAGACTGTCTGCTCAGCCATACACCTGCCCGCCCATGAGGGCGGCAAGTTCGTCTTCGGCGGCCTGAATGTCAAGATCCGCAGGGGGTTTGCGGGCCGCGAGCGCCCGCTCTGCGCGGGTTTGCGCCGCCTCCGTCATGACCCCTGCGGCCCCGGCCACCGCAATCCGTTCCTGCAGCGAAGCATTGCACAAAAGAACCACATCGCAGCCCGCCTTGATGGAGGCGCGGGCATTGTCCGCCAGTGATCCCTTGAGCGCCTTCATCGAAATATCGTCGGTCATGATCAGCCCGTCAAAACCGATGCGTTCGCGGATCTGCCGCATCATCACCGGCGACGTGGTGGCGGGGCGGCTGTCATAGGCGTCATAGACCAGATGCGCGGTCATCCCCAGCGGCAGGTCGTTCAAGGCCTGGAACGCGGCAAAGTCGCCTTGCTCCAGCTCGCCGGGAGGGCTGGACACACGCGGCAGGTCCAGGTGGCTGTCGGCGGTGGCGCGGCCGTGGCCGGGGATATGTTTCAGCACCGGCAGCACGCCGCCGTCCAGATGCGCAGTTGCCACCGCGCGGGCGATCCGGGCCACCGCATCGGTGCTGGTGCCATAGCAGCGGTTCTTCAGAAACGCATGGGTCTCCGCACAGGCGGCATCGGCAATCGGCGCGCAGTTGCTGTCGATCCCGAGGCGGAGCAGTTCATCGGCAATCAGCCGGTAGCGCAGATACATGGCCCGCGCGGCGTCCGCGCCCGCCCGCTGCACATGCTCCAGCGGCGGCAGCCAGTTGCGCGCCAGCGGGTTGCGCAACCGCTGCACCCGTCCGCCCTCCTGGTCGATGGTGACCGGGGCATTGCGGCCCACCGCCTCGCGGAAGTCTGCGCACAGCGCCTGAATCTGTTCGGCGCTGTCCAGATTGCGGGCAAACAGGATAAAGCCGAACGGATCGGCATCGCGGAAGAACGCCTTTTCATCGGCGGTCAGCCGCAGGCCTTCGGCGTCGAGGATGGTGGCTCCGTAGGTCATGGGTGTCCCCAGTTGTTGGCGCTCCCCCGGCTCACTCAAGGAAAGGGCTGCGCCCGGCCCGGCGGGGAGGGAGCAAAGCGCCCGCCCCGTGGGGGGCGGGACGGGCGCTGCCCGGCCTTGCGGCCGGACGGTACAAATGTCTGCAACCAGTGCTGCTGGCGCTTGGTTACCGTGTGGTTACCGGAATGCAATCGGCATTGCCAGCCACCAGCGCCGAGCAGAACCGGCGGGCGTCCGACAGGCCGGCAAAGCCCATCGCCCGCAGGCGGTAGAACGTGCGGCCGCCGCTTTCGGCGCGCTGGATCACCCGCTGCTTGCCCTCCAGATAGTCGGAGAAACGGGCATGGATACGGTCCCATTCGGCGCGTGCCACCTCGGGGCTTTCATAGGCGCCAAGCTGCGCCAGCCTGGTGCCTGCCGCAAGGGTCGCCGGGTCCACATCAACGGGTGCCGCAGATGCTGCCGGCGCGGCTGCGGCCGGAGCCGGGCTGAACCGTGCGGGCCGGGCCGATGGCCGCAGCGAGACCTTGACGCCCGGCGCATTCAGAATGGCAGGCGACGGGACTGCGGCGGCACGCGCCGGCTGCAGCGGCTGCGGCTGCACGATGGCAGGGGCCGCCGCCGACGCCGGCACAGCAGCAGACAGCGGCTCGGCCTCACGCGCCAGTTCGGCGACCAGCGCATCGATATCGCCGTTCTGGAAGGAGGCCACGGCGTCTTCACTGACGCCGGGCGCGGCGTCGGCGGCCAGTTCCGGCAGCGGCTTGTCATCGTCGGTCAGCTCAATCGCGGCGGGCGCCAGTGTCAGCCGGTCGGCCGGCGCCTCGGCGCTGCCGCTGGCGGCGACCGCATTGACCGCCAGCCCCTGATGATCCGCCTGCGCGCCGCCCGGCAGCGCCGGCTGTTCACGCATCGGGCCTTCGGCTGCACGCACCACCGGCACGCCGCTGACATCCCGCATCACCAGCTTGTAGCCCCAGAAGCCCACCCCGGCGACCAGCGCGACCGAGGCCACCGCGCCCAGAATGCTCAGCGATTTCGAGAATCGCGCCCGCAGTCCGGCAGGGGTTGCAAAAACCGTATAGTCCTGGGGCGCATGCCCCGGCCCGTCGGGCTGATAGCCATAGGCCGGGTTTTCATAGCCATAGGCCGGCTCAGCCCCGGGCCCGGAATAGTGCTGGCCGGTATACTGATGTGTGTATGTGCTGTCCGGGGCGGCGTCCTGTTCGTGACCGCTGCCTTGTGTATAGGCGCGCCCTTGGCCCGCCTGCGCAAAATACGCCATTGTCCGCCTCACTGCCCGGTTTGGCAGCGCCTGTCCAGCGCTGCGCCCCAAGTCTCTTGAACTGCCTCAATCCAGCGGATGTGCAATTTTCGCCAAAGCGGCTTCCGCCCCTGTTGGTTATCGCATCTCTTCTGCCGGTTTCACGCCAAGAATACCAAGACCTGCGGAAATGACAACGGAAACGGCCCGGGCCAGCGCCAAATTCGCATGTGTTGCCGATTCACTGCTCTCGTTAACAAATCGTAAACCTTCGTTCGACTTGCCCAGATGGTACAGCCCGTGCAGTTCCGACGCGAGATCATAGAGATAGAAGGCAATCCGGTGCGGCTCATGGGTGCGGGCCGCGATGTCCACCTGCCGCGGCCATTCGGCCAGCTTTTTGGCCACCGCCAGCTGCGCCGGATCCGAGATCAGGCCCAGATCGGCGCCCGCCAAGGTGGCGTCATCGGCGGCAATGCTCTGCTCCGCGGCCTTGCGCAGGGTCGAGCAGATCCGCGCGTTGGCGTATTGCACATAGAACACCGGGTTGTCCTTGGACTGCTCCAGCGCCTTGTCGAGATCGAAGTCAAAGCCCTGGTCGTTCTTGCGGGTCAGCAGCATGAAGCGGGTCACATCGGCCCCGACAGCATCCACCACATCGCGCAGGGTCACAAAGGTCCCTGCCCGCTTGGACATCTTGAATTCCTGGCCGTCCTTGAACAGTTTCACCAGCTGGCACAGCTTGATATCCAGCGGCACCCGGCCGTCCGACAGCGCCGACACCGCCGCCTTCATCCGCTTGACATAGCCGCCGTGGTCGGCGCCGAAAATGTCGATCAGCTCGTCAAAGCCGCGCTCCACCTTGTCAAAGTGATAGGCGATGTCCGGCGCGAAATAGGTCCAGGCGCCATCGGATTTCTTCACCGCCCGGTCGACGTCGTCGCCATGGTCGGTGGATTTGAACAGCGTCTGCTCGCGCGGCTCCCAGTCGTCGGGCTTCCTGCCCTTCGGCGGCTCCAGCACGCCCTGATAGATCAGCCCCTTGGATTCCAGCGCCGCCAGCGCCGCCTCGATCTTGCCGGTGCCATAGAGGGATTTCTCCGAATAGAACACATCCATCCCGATACCCAGCTGGGCCAGATCCTCGCGGATCAGCGCCATCATCGCGTCGGTGGCAAATTCGCGCACCTCCGCCAGCCAGACCTCCTCGCCTTTGCCGAGATAGGCATCGCCTGCCTTGTCCTTCAGCGCCTGCCCCACCGGTTTCAGATAGTCGCCCGGATAGGTGCCGTCGGCAAAGGCCACTTCCTGCCCGTGCGCTTCCAGGTAGCGCAGGTAGACAGAGCGCGCCAGCACATCAACCTGGCCGCCGCCGTCGTTGATGTAGTATTCGCGGGTGACGTCATAGCCGGCATAGGCCAGCAGCGAGGCCAGCGCGTCGCCGAACACCGCGCCGCGGGTGTGGCCCACATGCAAGGGGCCGGTCGGATTGGCCGAGACATATTCCACGTTCACCCGCTTGCCCGCGCCGGTCTCCGAGCGGCCGAAATCCGTGCCTGCGTCCAGGACCGATTTCACCACCGTCTGCCAGATCCCGGGCGCCAGCCGCAGGTTGAGAAAGCCGGGGCCGGCGACCTCGGCCGAGGTGACACGGTCATCCGCGGCCAGCTTTGCGGCCAGGGCCTCGGCAATATCGCGCGGCTTCATCTTTGCGGGCTTGGCCAGCACCATCGCCGCATTGGTCGCCATATCGCCATGCGCCGCATCCCGCGGCGGCTCCACCGCCACATTGGCAAAATCAAGCCCTTCAGGCAGCGCGCCTTCGCCGGTCAAGGCGGTCAGGCTGTCAATCACAAGCGAGCGGATATCGGTAAAAAGGTTCATATCTGGCGTCCCATATGTTCAGCACAGCGGATACCTAGGGCCAGAGGCAGGGTCAACAGCATTGCAGGTGCCGCCCGGGGCCTCAGGCGCAACACACCGGAAAATTCGAATTTTCCGGCATTTTGCTTACTGACGAAAAATACGCCGCTGACGCAGCGCGGGCGTCACAGAACCGCCCAGCGGGTCAGCGCCGGCGCGGCCTGGCGGCTTTCCCGGGGGGGGCGGTCATGACAGCATCCCCTGAATCGCCGAGGCGGTGCCCCATTCGGTGATTGTGTAGCGGCGCAAGGTCGCCACGTAATAGGGATCCTGCAGGATCAGCCGCTCAACTTCCTGGCGGCTCTCCGCCTCCACATTCCAGATCGCGCCGGGGAAATCCTGCATCGGCCGCATCGCCAGCGCGCCGCCGATCTGCAGTTCGGGCCGCGACCGCACAAAGGCGATATGCGCCTGGCGCCGCGCCTTGTCGCCGCGCACCCGGTCCATTTCGGGCTTGTCCGTGAATGTGACGGTCCAGCGTGCCATGGCTTTCCTCTTGCTGCTCCTCCTGCGGATAACGCCGATGCCCTGCGGCATCATAGGGCCAGATCATAGCACGGCTTACGGCCAATTTCGCCCCGGCCCGCGCCGGAGCTGTCGGCGCGCCTCCTTTTGTCTGAACGCCCCCGCCGCTGGCAGCCGCGGAAAGGGCCTGCGGCTGCCGGTGTTGCGCCGTCCCCCGGCGCACCGCACGCCCCGCTTGCGCCGCATTAACCGGGATATGCGAAGGTCTCCCCGCTGCAGCACATGGCGCGGGCCTGGCACCCCGCGCGCACCAGGAGACCAGGACCCCGAAGACCACCTCGGCAAAAGGTGCAGGGGCGTCTGACTGATGAAGCTTTTGACCGGACCCGGGGCGCGCTGGCGTTCCGGCCCTATCCTCCGCCCCCGTGGCGGCGCCGCCATCCCTACCCTGCTCATTGAACGGAACATGCAAAAGGACAGCAGCAAACACCGCAGAGACGGAAGCCCTCAGACCTCGACCTTCACCCCGATCAGCCGCTCATGCTGCTGCAGGGCGAAACGGTCGGTCATGCCGGCGATATAATCCGACACGATCCGCGCCAGCGCGGTGCGGTCCGCCGCACCGGCAATATCAGCGTGCCAGCGCTCCGGCATGTCCTGCGGATTGTCCAGAAAGTAGGGAAACAGCGCCTCCACCACCTTGGCGACCTTGGCGCGTTTTTCCATCACCGAAGGCGCCCGGTACATGCGGGTGAACAGAAACGCGCGGATCTCCTTCAGCCCGGCCCACAGCTCCGGCGAGAATTGCACCACAGGATGATCCAGCGCCCGCACCTCTTCAACGCTCTGCACGCCTGCATCCGCCAGCAGCACCCGCGCGGTGCCGATCACATCGCCCACCATCACCCCGAAAAAGCGCCGCAGCGCCTCATGGCGGCGGCGGTTCGGGTCCAGTCCCGGATACAGCCCGTCCACCGCCCCATAGGCCTTGTCCAGCAGCGGCAGCCGCGCCAGGTCATCATCGGTGAACAGCCCGGCCCGCAGCGCATCATGCAGGTCGTGGTTGTTATAGGCGATGTCATCCGCCAGTGCCGCCACCTGCGCCTCGGCACTTGCGTGGGTGTGCAGCTCCAGATCCACCGCCGCATTGCATTCCGCCAGCGCCCAGGGCAGCTCCCCCACCACCGGGCCATTGTGTTTCGCGATCGCTTCAAGAGTTTCCCAGGTCAGGTTCAACCCGTCGAATTCCGCGTAGTGGCGCTCCAGACAGGTCACGATGCGGATCGCCTGGGCGTTATGGTCGAAGCCGCCATAGGGTTTCATCAGCCCGTGCAGCGCATCCTCGCCGGTGTGGCCGAACGGCGTGTGCCCCAGATCATGCGCCAGCGCCACCGCCTCGGTCAGCTCCTGGTTCAGCCCCAGCGCGCCGGCAATGGTGCGGCCCACCTGCCCCACCTCGATCGAATGGGTCAGCCGGGTGCGGTAATTGTCGCCCTCATGTTCGACAAAAACCTGGGTCTTGTGCTTCAGCCGCCGGAACGCGCTGGCATGGATAATGCGGTCGCGGTCGCGCTGATAGGGAGAGCGGAAGGAGCTTTCCTCCTCGGTCACCTGCCGGCCGCGGCTGCGGTCCGGTGACGTGGCATAAGGGGCATGCATGTTAAATCTTTTCTCCAGCAAATCTTGCCGCCTGAATTGCACCTTCATATATAATGCCTTGAGCTGCAACACGGCATTGGAGAGACCGTATGAACCTGCCCCCGAAAGTCACCGACCGCGCCTTTGCCCGGCTGGCCGAGATTGGCGCCGCGGACCAGGGCCAGGCGCTGCGCGTCGCGGTCGAAGGCGGCGGCTGCTCGGGCTTTCAGTACGAGATCGCCCTGGACGCGCCCAAGACGGACGATCTGGTGCTCGAAGGCCAGGGCGAAAAGGTGGTGGTGGACGAGGTCTCGCTGCCCTTCCTGGAAAACGCGGTGATCGATTTCACCGAAGAGCTGATCGGCGCGCGGTTCACCATCGAGAACCCCAACGCCACTTCCAGCTGCGGCTGCGGCACCTCGTTTTCAATGTAACCCGGCTTCCGGTCCGGCTGACCTGCGCCCGGTCCGGGCCGCGCAAGTCACAAACGCGCATGTCGTGAACGCGCCTTTCAAAATGCCGCCTTGCTGCCAGGCAAGGCAGCGCCCGCCCTCATCTTAAGGGGCGGGCGCTTCGCCCCCTTGCGGGCGCAAATGTTCAGCCGCAATGCGGATCCGGCGCTAGGGATCGGTCTGCAGCCGTCCCGAACTGCGCAGCCGGGGCATGGCCGGGGCCAACTGATCCCAAACCAGATACAGCCCCGAGGCAATCACGATGGCGCCGCCGATATAGGTTGTGGCCGGCGGGAACTCCCCGAAGAAGACCGAGCCGATGACCGCCATCCAGATGAACTGCAGATTCATCAGCGGCGTCACCGCATAGGACACCAACAGCCGCAGCGCCACCACCAGCAGCCAGCGCGCACCGAACAGCAGCAGGGCATAGGCTGCAGCCCAGGCCACATCCGCCATCGGCATCGGCACCCAGACAAAGGGTAAGAACAGCAGCATCACCCCGCACAGCGTCAGATTGGGATAAAAGACCTGCGCCAGCGCATTGCTTTCATAACGGCCGATAAACCGTGCCAATGTCATGGAAAATGTGCCGGACACCACCGCGCAGAAGGCAACGATATGCCCCCAGGAGGCATGCGCGCCCTCATTGCCGTGCGGCAGCAGGAACAGCACGCCGCAGAACCCCGCAGCCAGCGCGACCCAGGCCGCCGGGCGCACCGGCTCCTTCAGCACCGCACCGGACATGGCTCCCGCCAGCAGCGGCATCAGGCCGATGAACACAAACACCTCGGCAAAGGGCAGCAGCCGGAACGCATAGAAGAAACAGACCGCGGCGACCAGCGCTGCCACCGACCTTAAAGCCATCGCCCGCGGACAACAGGTGCGGAACCCGCCGCGCAGAGAGGGCACGCGGTCCGCCAGCAGGCAGAAGCCCGCCACCATGGCGCCGGACAGCGCATAAAGCTGCGCCGCTGCATATTGCCCCGCCAGCAGCTTGGTGATCCCGTCCGCCGAGGCGATCAGCCCGGTGTAGGCCACCACCAGAAGGGCGCCGCCCAGGGCCTGATTGCCAGTGCAGCCCATCACGCCGCCCCGGCACTGCCCGCCCGGGCAAAGCCTTCGAAAAATCCGCCGAACCCTTCACAGCTGCGCTCCGCCGCGGTGAGCAGCCCGTGCTCTTCTTCGCTGAGGACGGCCTCAGCGCGCGCTTTCACCGCGCTCCAGCCCGCCCGCGCCATCCCGGCGTCGAAAACCGCTTCAGACAGGCTCCTCAAGATACTTCCTCCCTGCTGCGCCGGCACATGCATCCCGCCCATCGGAACCGCCTGACGGAAGGCCGGGCGGCCGGACAGCAGCATCAGCCAATTCACCACGAAATACTCGTGATACGCATCCTGATGTCCATCAAATTCACCCTTAGCGAGCATAAAGGCGGAAACCCGCCGATCGAGCCACGCCTCCCAGGCGGCGGGCGGCTGCCCGCCGGCAAAACGCAGCGCAATGCAGATCTCTGCCAGCAGGTCGGCATTCTGATCGAGGAAGGCCACCAGGCCGGCAAATTCCAGGCTGGTGAACGCCGCTTCCGGCAGGTCCGGAACACGGCGGCCGTATTCAGACAGGTAAAAAACGATGTGGGTCAGCTCATAAGCGGCTTTTTTATTCGGAATGGCAAAGGTTTGCGGATTTGAAATGAAACCGCGCAGCCGGTCGTCCAGCCCGTCATCCCGCAGATCTATCCCCCGCCGCGCCAATAGCCGCCGCGCCTCGGCACGCTGCAAATCGGACAGCTCGGCCTGCGCCAGCCCCTGGTCCGACACCCAGCCGGCCAGCTGCGCAGCGGTCTGCCCCGGCAGGCCCAGGTCCTCCAGATCCAGGCAGATCGACAGGATAAAGCGGTAATACTGCCGGAAAAAGCTGATATGGCGCGCCGCACCCTGGTAAAACGGCTGCAGGGGCTGCAGGGCGGTAGCGGCAACATCCGCTCCGGTGCATTCCAGAATGTTCAGCAGCTCAGCGTTCTCCTTGAGCCAGAACACGTCCTCCTGGCTGCGCCGGTACGTTGCAAAACCGGCAATCAGCGCCTCTTGCGCGCTGGCCCGGGACTGGCGGGCGGCTGGAGAGAAAAACGGAAGGATCTGGGCCATGGGAACCTCGTTCGGACAGATGCGGCGCGGTACCGGCGGCCCCGGTGCAGGGCCGCCCAAGGACAGGAGCCGGAACAAAGGCCGGTCCCCGTCCGGATCAGCTGCCCGAGGAGAACAACCGGGTCACATGGGACCACCTGTCAGTTGATTGCCCGAATCAGAGCGGTATCCGGGCGCCCAGCAATTGGACGAAGGCCGCCAGCCAGGCGGGATGCGAAGGCCAGGCCAGCGCAGTCACCAGATTACCCTGAGTGTGGGCCTGATCCACCGGAATATCCATATAGGTGCCGCCGGCCATCTTCACATCGGGCCCACA
>NZ_JAXMOX010000067.1:0-20825 GCF_034669605.1 Leisingera sp. | reverse complement strand
CGGACCAGTTCGAACTCCCGGGGGGAAGGTCAGGCGCGGGCCGTGCGGCTGGGGCCCCACGTCCCAGGAGGGCATTGCAAAATTTTCACGTTCTAATGCGTTGACCGCATAACTGCCACATCTTCGTTTCCGGATCCTGCACGGCTACGCCTTCTTCTTTCAGCATTTCCAATAGTGTCCTAGAGATGTGGCCAACATGCTCAACGTGCCCACCATAGATGCCGAGGGCACGCCCAATTTCCGCGTTCTTTAGCCCGCCTTCAGGTGCCATTTCCAAAACAGTGCGAACCGCAGATTTCAATAGAGCCATGGCTTGTTGCGCATCGGCGTAAGCTTTGTTCAAATCAGTCATAGTCGATGTTCTCCAGTACGTGCCATCTTTCTCCCCTGCTGCCGCAGCGGTTGCAAGTGTTGCGCCAAGCCCCAAACCACCGCACGCCCCGCTTGCGCGCCCTTAACCCAGGCCTGCCATACTGCAATGCGTCGCGGCACCGGTGCGGACTGACACCCCGCACCAGCAGGAGATACGGACCCCCAAAGACCACCTCTTCATCGGGTGCAGGGAGGGGTCCGCAAACAGGAAGCTTTCAAGCGGACATGGGGCCTTGCGATCCCCATCCGGCCCTCCACCATCCTGGCGGCGCCGCCTCCTTTGACCCGGCCAGCACGACACGGCCTTGCGCATATACCGGCCCCCCGGCCCCAGGCAGCAGATCCCCGGACGGAGCCCGCCTCCCGCCCGGCCCAACCCATGCGCACACGCCGCCGCATGACACCTGCGTGAGCGCGGTTGCCTGAAACCCCGTCCTGTTCCTAAACTTATCCCGACAGCAACAACGCAAAAGAGATCCGGGCATGTCCTTTATCGCAGACAACCAGCTGCCCCTGCTGCTGCTGTTCTTCCTGGCCGGCCTGATCGGCACCGCCTTCCTGTTCCGCAAACCCGCGGGCCACCGCGCCTGGAAACTGGCGGATCTGGTCTGGGTGGTGCTCGGCGGCTTCGGCGCGCTGGCCGCGGTGATCTCCGGCATCTACGCCGCCGACTCATCCAGGCTGGAACGCCAGATCGACATCGCCTATGCCGCGACCGCCGCCTTCGACCGCGACGCCGCCCGGTTCCGGCTCAGGTTCTGCGACCCTGCCTATGACGCCGACATCGCGGTCCTGTGCGAAAAGGTCGAATTCCTCTCCGCCTCGACGGCCGGCAACGCCGAACTGCCGCTGTTCATCGCGGTGACCGATGAAGTCGCGCCGCTGCAGGGCCTCCGCCTCCTGTTCGGCAGCGGCGCAGAAAGCACCGGCGCGATGCAGGAGATGAAAGCCCAGGCCAGCGCCTTTGACCCGGCCGCCTTCCTGGTCTTCACCGCGCTGGACGGCACCGCCCAGGCCGCCGTCGACAACATGCGCCGCAAGGTGCCCGCGATTGCCGGCGACTACCTGATCATCGCCCGCGCCTATGACGCCCTCATCGCCCATGTCTCCAAGCTGAAGGACGAATGGGAATACCTGCAGGCCAACGCCGATATCCTGGTCTGGCAGATCATCGCGCTGTGCCTGGTCAGCTTTGCCGCCCCGTTCCGGCTCGGCAAATCGATTGTCGAGCTGCGCGCGCGCCGCTAACCTCTTCCGGCACGCTCAGGGATTTGCCATGCGAACATTCGACGAGATCCACGCCATCGCCGCAGACCGCCACGGCGGCGCAAAGGCGCTGGAGGCGAAACTCACCAGATCCGGCCCCGATGCCACCGCCCTGCCCGAAGACCGCTGGCTGGCAACCATGACCAAATGCATCTTCCAGGCGGGCTTCAACTGGCAGGTGATCGAGGCCAAGTGGGACGGGTTTGAAGAAGTCTTTCACCGGTTCGACCCCGGCTCTTGCGCCTTTATGGCTGAAGAGGAATTCGACCGGATCCTGCAGGATACCCGGGTGGTCAGGAACGGCGCCAAACTGGCCAGCGTGCGCGAAAACGCCGCCTTCCTGATGGACCTGCGCGCGGACGGCGGTGCGGGCCAGGTTCTGGGCGGCTGGCCCTCCACCGATTACACCGGCCTGCTGGAGATGCTCCGGAAACGCGGCTGCCGGCTGGGCGGCAGCACCGGCCAATACGCCATGCGCTTTGCCGGCCGCGACAGTTTCATCCTGTCCAAGGACGTCACCGCCCGGCTGGTCGCCGAAGGGGTGATCGGCAAACCCGCCGCCTCCAAGACTGCGATGAAAGCGGTGCAGGCCGCCTTCAACACCTGGATGGAACAATCGGGCCGCACATTGACTGACATCAGCCGCGTGCTGGCGATGAGCTGCTGACCGGATGGCCGCGACCGGATGATCCGCTTTCTGCTTCTTGCCCTTCTGGCTGTCTCCGCCTGCGGCCGCCCGCTGACGGACACGGAACGCGCCTATCTGGCCGGGCTGCACGGCTCCAGCCTGGACGCCGGCAAGCTCCGCATCGTGAAGGGCGCGCCGGTTGCCGCCATCACCTTCCGCCGCTCACAGCGCCCGCGCGTCACCTGCCGCGAGCGCATCCTGCCGCCGGTCACCGACGAGGTCGTCACCTCCTCCCCCGCCGCGGTTGCGCTGTTCAACCGGATCTTTTTCGTCCGGGACTGGTACAGCGACGACTACCTGCCGGACTACCCGGACAAGCTGCACCTGGTCGAGGCGATGCTGCTGGCGCATGAGGCGACCCATGTCTGGCAGTGGCAGAACCGCAGGCAAACCGGCTACCACCCGCTGCGCGCCGCCGCCGAGCATGGCGGCCGCCGCGATCCCTACCTGTTCGACCTGGAGGGGGAGCCGGATTTCCTCACCTATGGTTTTGAGCAGCAAGGCGCCATCATCGAGGAATACGTCTGCTGCCGCGCCCTGGCGCCGCAGGCGGCACGGACCCGCCGGCTGCACGGGATGCTGGCGGCGGCAATGCCCGTCAGCGCCCTGCCGCAAAGCCGCGAAAGCGATGTCTACCTGCCCTGGAAAGACGCCGGATTGCGCGGCATCTGCGACTGACCCTGCGTTTCCCGGCGCTGCGAGCGGTTGCGGAAACCAGGTATGGAAAGCCGATTCTTCCGGGCCGGGTTTCACACCGGAGTCCGGCGCCGCAACGTCGCAGTTGTCCCCGCAGGCCGATTGTGTCCAGAACGGTCCTGCAACCACGAAAGGCACAGGCCCTTGACTCAATACGCCCTCATCATGCTGGCCGCGGGCCTTGGCATTCCGGTTCTGGCCGCCCTGAATGCGGCCCTGGGCAAGCTGATCGGCTCTCCCGCCTCAGCCGCTGTGGTGCTGTTCCTGATCGCGCTGGTTTCGACCCTTATCTATTGCCTGATCGCCGGACCGCAGGCCCTGTCGAAAATCCCGGCGGCACCGAAACACTTGCTGCTGGCGGGTGTGCTGGTGGCCTTCTACGTGCTGTCCATCACCTATGTGGCGCCGCATTTCGGGGTCGGCAACGCGGTGTTCTTTGTGCTGATCGGCCAGCTGATCTCAGCGGCGGCCATTGACCACTTCGGGCTGTTCGGCGCCCGGATCAGCCCGCTGACCCTGACCCGCACAGCCGGTATTTCAGTGATGGCGCTGGGGGTCTGGATCACCCAGATGGCGTGACCGGGGGCGGGCAATGCGGAAACATCCGGTGTTTCAGCAGCGGCAGCCCGCCGCCTGCCCTTACCCCTTCTTGCCGGCGATCCGGATTGTGCCTTCCACCTGCGCGCCGCTTTCGGTGGCCATGCTGTGGGCAGACACATCCGCCTTTACCTGCGAGCTGGCCGCCAGCCGCAGGTCCTCGCACTCGATCTTGCCGCTGTAGATGCCTTCAACGGTCACCGACTTCGCGCTCAGGGCGCCGTCAACCGTGCCGCCCGCATGCACCGTGACCGCCTGCGCCGACAGATCGCCGATCACCCGCCCGCGGACTTCGACACTGCCTTTGCTGGAGGTGATATTGCCCTCAATAGTCACATCTTTTTCGATTACCGAATTCACCACGTCTCAGCCCTTTCTGCGCATCCCCGGTCAGCCTATCCTGAAAGGCCCGGTTTGAACACCTGATAGCAAACCGCTGCTCCCGGCCATAGTCCTGCCCTGGGGCGCCCGGCAAGGTTCCGCCGGCCCCGCGCGCAGTCCGCCCCTGGCGCCCGCCTTCACCTTTCCCCAAATACTCCCGCCGGAGGCTCTGCGCCGCCAAGGCGCAGTTTGCTCAGACCGGCACCAGCAGACCGTCCTGCAGTTTCACCTGCCGGTCCATGCGCGCGGCCAATTCCAGGTTGTGGGTGGCAATGAGCGCCGACATGCCGGTGCCGCGCACCAGCTCCATCAGCGCAGCAAAGACCTGGTCCGCGGTGCCGGGATCAAGGTTCCCCGTCGGTTCATCCGCCAACAGCACCCGCGGTGCATTGGCCAGTGCCCGGCAAAAGGCAACCCGCTGCTGCTCGCCGCCCGACAAGGCCGCCGGGCGGTGGCCGGCCCGGCCCGCAAGGCCGACAGCGGCCAAAAGATCCGTTGCCCGCGCCGCGGCGGCCTTCTGCGCCGCGCCATTGGCCAGCTGCGGCAGCACGATGTTTTCCAGCGCGGTGAACTCCGGCAGCAGATGGTGGAACTGATAGACAAAACCCACTTCCTGCCTGCGCACGCGGGTGCGGCGGCGGTCGCCCTTGCGGGTCACGTCCTCGCCCGCAACCCGTACCTCTCCCGCGTCCGGCGTGTCGAGCAGGCCCGCGATATGCAGCAGTGTCGATTTACCGGCACCGGAGGGCGCCACCAGCGCCACCACCTCGCCCGCCTGCAAGGCCAGATCGGCGCCGCGCAGAACATCGACCTGACCGGGCGTGCCCTGCAGATAGGATTTGCTGATCCCGGTCAGCTCCAGCGTCGGTTCACTCATAGCGCAGCGCCTCCACCGGGTTCAGCCGCGCCGCGCGGCGGGCCGGGAAAATGGTCACAAAGAACGACAGCCCCAGCGACAGGGCAACGGCCGACAGCACATCGCCCGCACGCAGCTCGGCCGGCAGCGCATAGATGCCGCGGATCGACGGATCCCAGACCCCGCCGCCCATCAGGTAGTTCACAAAAGAGAAGATCGGATCGATATAAAGCGCAAACAGGCAGCCCAGCAGCACGCCGAACAGCGTGCCCAGCACCCCGGTAAAGGCGCCGCAGATGAAGAACACCCGCATGACGGAGCCTTCGCTGAGACCGATGGTGCGCAGGATGCCGATGTCGCGGCCCTTGTTCTTGACCAGCATGATCAGGCCCGAGACGATGTTCATCGCCGCGATCAGCACCAGGATCGACAGGATGATGAACATCACGTTGTCTTCGACCTCCAAGGCCCGCAGGAACCCGCCCGAGGCATCGCGCCAGGTCCACACCCCCGCGGTGCCGCCTGCCGCCGCCAGGATCGCGGCCGCGATCGCATCGACGTCTTCCGGCTCCTCGACCATCACCTCGATCTCATCCGCCGCGCCTTCGCGGTTGAAGAAGCTCTGCGCCTCGGCAAACGGCAGGTAGACGCGGGTGCGGTCGATGTCCCAGCGCCCGGCGGTGAAGATATACACCACCTCATAGGCATTGACCCGCGGGCTGGTGCCGAATGCGGTCTTGACCCCGTTGGGCGAGATCAGCTTGATCTTGCCGCCCAGGCCCACCCCCAGTTCGCGCGCCACCCCCGAGCCGATGGCGATGCCGTCTTCAAACCGCGCCAGATCGCCCAGCGCCTCCTCGCTTTGGGCCACACCGGGAATGCCCTTGATGTCCGCAGCCGAAATCCCGAACACCTCGACACCTGCGTTGCGCTGGCGCAGGTTCGCCATCACCTGGCCTTTGACCAGCGGCGCTGCACGGGTGACGCCGGGGACAGCGGCCACCGTTTCAGCAAGCGCCTCATAATCCGTCAGCGAGCGGTCCAGCACCCCGGCCTCGGTCACCTCGCCATAGGAATACAGCGTCACATGCGCGTTGGCGCCCAGGATGGTGCCGACAAACTCCGAGCGGAAGCCCGACCGCACCGCCAGCGTTGCAATCAGCGCAAACACCGCAAGCGTAATGCCGATCAAGCTGATCCAGGTCATCACGCTGACCCCGCCCTCGGCCTTGCGGGCGCGCAAGTACCGCCAGGCGATGATCCATTCGAAACGTGAAAACGGCGGAGGTGTCGTGGCCATATGCGGTCCTGCCCGGGAAATTTGCCTGCAACCTGTGCTGCCCGGCGCGCGGGGTCAAGATGTGGTTGCAGATCGGCCGGATAATCCGCCAGCCACGGCAGAAAGCGGCCACCGCAGCCCAGCCAAATCTTCTGCGAAAAAGATTTGCCAAGCGTTTTCCTGAAAACTCTTGCCCCCGGACATGCAAACAAGGGCGCGAAGCCGCGCCCTTCTTCCTGCAATCATTTCAAGCGGGTGACCGGCGCTCAGAAGCCGCGGCCGGTCGGGTGCTTGGCATAGACCGCGGCCACCTTCCTGACCGCCTCTTCCGGGCTCAGCTCCTCGCTCTCGCCGCTGCGGCGCGAGGTCAGCTCCACCACGCCGTTCTTCAGCCCGCGCGGGCCGACCGTGATGCGCCACGGCAGGCCGATCAGGTCCATGGTGGCAAACTTGCCGCCTGCCCGTTCCTTGCGGTCATCATAAAGCGGGTCCAGCCCGGCCGCCGTCAGCGCCGCATAAAGCTGGTTGCAGGCGGCGTCCGCCTCGTCGTCGCCCTGCTTGAGGTTGACGATACCGCAATGGAACGGCGTCACGCCCTCGGGCCAGATGATGCCCTTGTCGTCATGGCTGGCCTCGATGATCGCCCCCAAAAGGCGCGACACGCCAATGCCGTGGCTGCCCATGTGGACCGGCACCGGTTTGCCATCCGGTCCCTGCACAGTGGCGCCCATCGCCTCGGAATATTTGGTGCCGAAATAGAAGATCTGCCCCACTTCGATGCCACGCGCCACCCGGCGGCGCTCCTCGGGGATCTGGTTGAACAGGGCTTCGTCGTGGGTCTCGTCGGTGCGGGCATATTTCGAGGTGAACTCCTCCAGCACGCCCTGGCACTGCGCGACGCTGTCATAGTCGATTTCGCGGTCGCCAAAGGTCAGATCGGTGACGGCGCTGTCATAGAACACTTCCGACTCGCCGGTGTCGGCCAGCACCAGGAATTCATGGGTGTCATCGCCGCCGATGGGTCCGGAATCGGCGCGCATCGGGATCGCCTGCAGCCCCATCCGCTCATAGGTGCGCAGGTAGCTGACCAGATGGCGGTTGTAGGCGTGCAGCGCGTCTTCCTTGGTCAGGTCGAAGTTGTAGCCGTCCTTCATATAGAATTCACGGCCGCGCATTACGCCGAACCGCGGCCGGATCTCGTCGCGGAATTTCCACTGGATCTGATACATCGTCAGCGGCAGGTCCTTGTAGCTGCTGACATGGGCGCGGAAGATGTCGGTGATCAGCTCTTCGGCGGTCGGGGTGAACAGCATGTCGCGGTCATGCCGGTCCTTCATCCGCAGCATTTCCTGGCCATAGGCCTCGTAACGGCCCGACTCGCGCCACAGGTCGGCGGACTGCATGGTCGGCATCTGCATCGGGATGTGGCCGGCGCGGATCTGCTCGTCATGGACGATGCTTTCGATCTTTTTCAAGACTTTGAAGCCAAGCGGCAGCCAGGAATAGATCCCGGCGGAGGATTGCTTGATCATCCCGGCGCGCAGCATCAGCCGGTGGCTGACGATCTGGGCTTCCGAGGGGTTTTCCTTCAGAACCGGCAGGAAATAGCGGGACAGGCGCATCTTGGCTCCATCAATGATGTGTGGTCGGGGTCCCGCCCGGTTTAGTGGCTGTGAGGGATGCGGGCAAGGGGATGTTCTTTTCCTGATAAAAAGCCCCTGCTTGGGAAGCCAACCATCGGGAAGGACAGACGGGCGGAGCCCTTCGCTGAGGCCGGTGCCTTGGAAGGTCACGCTGGCGGTGTACCCATTGGGGCGTGCGGCGTCAGCCGCACACCCCGCGCCTGACTTCCCCCCGGGAGTTCGAACTGGTCCGCGCAGCGGCAAACGCTCCGGGGGAGCGTTTGAGGTTCGGACGGGCGGAGCCCCTCGCACCCAACCGTGCAAGTCAAAGAGCGGCGTTGGCAGGATTTCTCCGGGGGCGTGGCGCGCAGCGGCACGGCCCGCGCCTGACCTTCCCCCGGGAAGGCGCTTCACGCCTCCCCAAGGTCAGGCACGGGCCTTGTGTTGGGCAGCATGCCCGATCGCAGCAAAAAACCACGGGCGCCGGAGCGCCCGCAGTTCTATCACGTCTATCACGCGGTCTTCCGGGTTGAACTACATCTTCGCCCGCTCGGCCCGCAGCGCCAGCCACAGGCAGTAGCACATGATCAGCACCACCAGCGTGAACGGGATGCCGGTCGAGACCGCCGCCCCCTGCAGCGCCGACAACCCGCCGCCCAGCAGCAGCGCAATCGCCACCAGACCTTCGAGCGTGCACCAGAACACCCGCTGGATCACCGGTGCATCCATCTTGCCGCCCGCGGTGATGGTGTCGATCACCAGCGAGCCGGAATCGGACGAGGTCACAAAGAAGATCACAATCAGCACCAGCGACACCGGCGCCACGATCGAATAGAGCGGCAGCTCCTTCAGGAAGCCGAACAGCGCGCCTTCGGGCTTGTAGCTGTCGATCACCGTCGCCTTGACGCCCTCGGCGCCGCCGGCATTCAGCATATCGATGGCACCGCCGCCAAAGGTCGACATCCACAGCGCGCAGACCGCGGTCGGGGCGATCAGCGCGCAGAGCACAAATTCACGCACCGTGCGGCCCTTGGAAATGCGGGCGATGAACATGCCGACAAAGGGCGACCAGGCAATCCACCAGGCCCAGTAGAAGGTGGTCCAGCCGTGGAAATAACTGGTGTCCTCGCGCCCGAACGGGTTCGACAGTTCCGGCAGCAGCATCACGTAATCCGCCATCACGCTGAAATAACGGGTGATGGCCGACACAACACCGGTGGCCAGAATCACAAAGATGAACAGCGCCACCGCCATCACCATGTTGATCTCCGACAGCCGTTTGACGCCGGCATCCATGCCCAGCAGCACCGAGCCCAGCGCAATCGCAGTGATGCCGATGATCAAAAGCACAACCACCGTCGGGGACGGTTCGATGCCAAAGACCTCGTACAGCCCGGCCGCCACCTGCTGCGCCCCCAGGCCCAGCGATGTGGTCAGCCCGAACAGGGTGGCAAAGACCGCCAGCGTGTCGATCGCGTGGCCCCACCAGCCCCAGACCCGTTCGCCCAGGATCGGGTAAAAGGCCGAGCGCAGAGTCAGCGGCAGGCCAAGGTTGTAGCAGAAGATCGCCAGCGACAGGCCAACTGCGGCATACACCGCCCAGCCCTCCAGACCCCAATGGTGGATGGTGCCGACAATGCCGATGTATTCATTGCCCGGCTGGGTGATGTCGATGTTCAGGGGCCGGGCTGCCCCGCCTTCGGAGAAGTTGTAATAGACCGGTTCAAGCACACCGAAGAACAGCAGGCCGATGCCGATGCCGGCCGCGAACATCATCGCAATCCACCCGGCATAGGAATAATCCGGCGTCGCATCCTTGCCGCCGATCCGGACCGCGCCGACCGGCAGAACGATCAACGCCAGGCAGAACAGGGTGATTGCATCCACCGACAGCACCAGGAACCAGTCAAAGGTGCTGGTGAGCCAGGGCCGGAGCCAGCCGAAAAAGACCGCTGCAGCCTCCTGATTGGCGAGCGCAATCAGCACAAACGCCGCGATCAGAACGCTGGAAATCAAAAAGACCGGATTATGGATATCGAGGCCGAACGGCCGGATGTTGTCCTGGCCAAGCTCATGTTCTGTCTCGAAGTCCCAAACCCTCGGATCGGGATCGAGCATTTTCTTTGCCTTTGGCATGACGCCTTCCCTTTTTCTCGTGAACGATTTGCCAAGTGTCGCATTAAATTCAGAAATCGCCTAATCCGGTATTCAGGCCTGCTGCTGCGGCAGGCCGCAGATCGCGCAAAAGGCCGCCGCCGCGCGCCTGCGGCGATACCGCTTTCGGCCCGTCCTGAGGCAAGTGAACGTGAACCGCCGTTCAAGATTCGAAACTGATACCGGAACCATCGCCCTCAGCTGCGGCAAGGGCGGCACAGACCTGGCCAGAACCAAGGGATTGCCCCGCAAGGGGCGGGAAGCCTTCAGCAGTTGCCCCCCAGTTGCCCCCGGCCTTTTCCGCCTTATCCCCGGCTTGCCCACAGGCGATTTGCCCGCAGCCCTTGCAAGCGCCTGCCCCTTCAGGGAAGACTACCCGTCAAGATCCTGAACCAAACGGATAAAGGGCGGCTTGTCTGACCATGGCGCTACCAGCACAGAAACAGTTCAAATACTGGGGCATCGCCGCAGTGGTGTTTGCCGTGGTGATGTGGGCGCTTGGCGGTGTGCTGATGCCCTTCATCCTGGGCGCGGCGATTGCCTATATGATCGACCCGATCGCCGACCGGCTGGAGGCCTGGGGGCTGAGCCGCACTGCGGCCACCGCCCTCATCACGGTCGGCGCGCTGCTGGTGTTCCTGCTGCTGCTGGTGCTGGTTGTGCCGGCGCTGGTGTCGCAGATGATCGACCTGGCACAGGTGCTGCCGCAACTGATGCGCGATCTGCGCAGCTTCGCCTCCGAGCATTTCCCCTCGGTCTTTGAGGAGAACAGCCGCATCCATCAGGCGGTCACCGCCTTCCTGCAGACAATGCAATCACGGGCGGTCGAGGTGCTGCAGTCGGTCGCGGGGTCGGCGGTGTCATTGCTGAACGTGGTGATTCTGCTGGTCATCGTGCCGGTGGTGGCGGTCTATCTGCTGCTCGATTGGGACCGCATGGTCGCCCGCATTGACGAGCTGCTGCCGCGCGACCATCAGCCGGTGATCCGCCACCTGGCCCGCGAGATCGACACGGTGATGGCCTCGTTCATCCGCGGCATGGGCACCGTCTGCCTGATCCTCGGCACCTATTACGCCGTTGCGCTGATGCTGGTGGGGCTGAATTTCGGCCTCGCTGTCGGCTTTATCGCCGGGCTGGTCACTTTCATCCCCTATCTCGGCGCCCTGATCGGCGGCGCGCTGGCGATTGGCCTGGCGCTGTTCCAGTTCTGGGGCGACTGGCTGTCGATCGGGATGGTCGCCGTCATCTTTGCCGTCGGCCAGGTCGCCGAGGGCAATTTCCTGACCCCCAAGCTGGTCGGCGGCTCGGTCGGTCTGCACCCGGTGTGGCTGCTGCTGGCGCTGTCGGTGTTCGGCGCCCTGTTCGGCTTCGTCGGCATGCTGGTGGCCGTTCCTGTCGCCGCCGCGCTGGGGGTCGTCGCCCGGTTCCTGACCGGGCAGTATCTGCACAGCCGCCTCTATCAGGGGCAAAGCCACCGGGACGCAGGGGCCGAATAAGTCACATGGCACAACAGCTGAGCTTTGACCTCCCGGCGAAACCTGCGCTGGGGCGGGAGGATTTCTTTGTCGCCCCGTCCAATGCGATGGCGGTGGCGCTTCTGGACCCGCATTTTGCCTGGCCCAGCGGCAAACTGGTGCTGACCGGCCCCAAGGGCGCCGGCAAGACCCATCTGGCGCATGTCTGGGCCAGCCAGTCGGGCGCGCGGATCCTGGCGGCCGCAGCGCTGACCGCCGAGGCGGTGCCGGGACTGGCGCAGGGCCCCGTGGTGGTCGAGGACGTGCCGCAGACCGCCGGCCGCACCGAACAGCAGAACGCCCTGTTCCATCTGCACAATATGGTGCTGGCAAACGGCCATTCGCTGGTGATGACCGGTCGCGGCGCGCCGAACCTGTGGGGGCTGTCGCTGCCCGATCTGCAAAGCCGGGTGCAGGCCGCCACCCACGCCGAGCTGCAGCCGCCGGACGACCAGCTGCTGGCGGTGGTGCTGGCGAAACTGTTCAACGACCGCCAGATCACCCCGAAGCCGGACGTGATTCCCTATCTGGTCGCGCATATGGACCGTTCCTTTGCCGCCGCGGCGCGGATCGTCGGGCGGCTGGACCACCTGTCGCTGGCCGAAAAACGCAGCCTGTCAAGGCCGCTGGCGGTGCGGGCGCTGTCCGAGATCCGCCAGGAGGCCACGGAAAATGACGCATCCGCAAGCGGTTGACCGCTGCCTTGCCTTCGACCATCCTGACCGCGGATTGCCAGACGGAGCCCTCATGAACGTCACCCAGGACCCCGCCGCCGCCAAGACCGATTGGGGCCCCTTCGGCCGCCCGATCTTTAACGACCCCGGGGCCCGGGCGCTGTCGCGGGTGGGGGTAGTCGATGTCGGCTCCAACTCGGTCCGGCTGGTGGTGTTCGACGGCGCCGCCCGCAGCCCGGCCTATTTCTATAACGAAAAGGTCATGTGCGCGCTGGGGGCCGGGCTGTCGGAGAGCGGCCGGCTGAACCCCGAGGGCCGGGTGCGGGCGCTGTCGGCGCTGCGCCGGTTCCAGCATCTGGCCAGGGGCATGGGCCTGCCGCCGCTGTCCGCCGTCGCCACCGCGGCGGTGCGCGATGCCGCGGACGGACCGGAGTTCTGCGCCGAGGTGCTGCGCGAGACCGGCCTGAAGGTCCATGTCATCGACGGCCGCGAGGAAGCCCGGCTGTCGGCGCAAGGCGTGCTTTTGGGCTGGCCCGGCGCCTATGGGCTGGTCTGCGATATCGGCGGCTCCTCGATGGAGCTGGCGGAGATCCAGGAGAACACCGTCGGGCGGCGGCTGACCTCGTCGCTGGGGCCGCTGAAGCTGCGCGACATCAAGGGCGGGCGCAAGGGCCGCAGGGCGCATATCCGGGAGGTGATCGAGCAGCTGAAAGGCGAAATGGGCCCGCAGCGCGACCGCCTGTTCCTGGTCGGCGGCAGCTGGCGGGCGATTGCCCGGATCGACATGCACCGGCGCGGCTATCCGCTGAAGGTGCTGCATGAATACCGGATGACGGCCAGGGACGTGCGCGAAACCGCGCGCTACATCGAGACCCGCAATCTGGACAAGCTGCGCGACGCCTGCGGCATCTCCTCCAGCCGGATGTCGCTGGTGCCCTATGCGATCGATGTGCTGACCCGGCTGGTCAAGACCTTCAAGCCCAAGGATATCGCGGTGTCCAGCTATGGCATCCGCGAGGGCCTGCTGTACGAGCAGATGCCGCAGCGCCTGCGCGCCCGCGATCCGCTGATCGAGGCCTCGCGCTTTGCCGAGGCCAAGGATGCCCGCGTGCCCGGCTTCGGCGGCACCCTCTATGACTTCGTGATCCCGCTGTTCAGCGGTGCCCGGCTTGCCAAGCGGCGGCTGGTCAAGGCGGCCTGCCTGCTGCATGACGTCAGCTGGCGCGCCCATCCCGACTACCGCGCCGAGGTCTGTTTCGACAATGCCACCCGCGCCAACCTGGGCGGGCTGAAACATTCCGAGCGGGTGTTCCTGGGGCTGGCGCTGCTGCACCGCTACAGCAACAAGCGGCAGGGCAGCGCCTTTGAGAATCTCTATGCGCTGCTGGATGTGAAAGGCCAGCACGAGGCCGAGGTGCTAGGCAAGGCGATGCGGTTCGGCGCCATGCTGATGCTGACCAGCAGCGGCGATATCGGCTCCCTGCGCTGGCAGCCGCGCAAGCGGGTTCTGCATGCCGAACTGCCGGATGCGGCCCGGCCGCTGTACGGCGAAGTGGCTGCAGCCAGGCTGCAGGCTCTGGGCAAGGCACTGGAGGCTGAGATCGTCCTGACCTTCAACAAGCCCGCGCCGCCGCCTGACGCCGAATGACCGGGCCTGCGGGCGTCAGATTTCGGTGACGCCTTCCTCATCCCCCTGATCCTTGTCCGCGGGCGCATTGTCCTTGGGCTTTTTGCGGATGATGATATCGCCGTTGGGCAGGATCTCGGGCAGCTCATAGGCGCTCCAGTCCTCCACCTGCTTGGCAATGTCCGCCAGGGCCGGTCCCATTTCGGCCAGGAAAGCGCCCATCGAGGGGCCGATCTCCTCCATCATGCCTTGCAGGTCTTCCAGAGCCGGCGCCATTTCCTCGCGCAGCCCCTCCCAGAACAGCTCCGCCCCGCGTTCCATCAGCGAGGGCGCATCGCCCTCCTCACCCGCTTCCTGGGCGGCAAGCGGAGCGGACATCAGGGCGGTCAGGGCGGCGGGCAAAAGGATCTGTTTCATGAGGGGTAATATAGGGACAGGCTGACGGCAGGAACAGGGGGCCGCGCCAAGGAGATGCGAAGCGCAGTCACAGCAACACAGGCCGCTGCCCGGCAGCCCCCCGGCACCATCCGGCCCGGGGGCGCAGGCTGCAAATGTCTGTTGCGCGCAAATGGCCCGGTCACAAAGCTGTTGCCGCAACGGCGGCGCGGCGACTACCCTGCCCCTTGCAAACCTCTGCCGGGGATCGTCAGGTCAGGAGGCTCGTCACGATGAATACGCCAAAGACAGATGCCAAGGCAGCACCTGCTGCCAAGAAAGACGACAGTAAGAAACTGACGGACCAGCTTGCCAAGGAAGTAAGCGAGCGCGCCGGCAAACTGGTTCCGAAAATAAATGCGGCCTTCACAAAAGCCAGAACCGAGGCGGTGAAACAAGCCAAGGCCGAGCTGGAGAAAAAGGCGAAGAAGGAGGCCAAAGGCGGCAAACCCGATGCAAAGGAGCTGGCCAAGAAAAAAAGCGAGCTGGAAAAACGGATTCCAAGCTTTAGCGCGGCCATCAGCGACACCATCGAAAGCAGCGGCCTGCGCACAGCGGACGAGCAAGCCTATTACGCGATAAAAGGCTGGTCCAGCACCTGCTCCTCTGCCCATATGCGGCGGGCGGCAATCCATGTTCCGGTCACGGCCGTCCGGGCCGGCAAATCCAAGGTCATCCCGCACAAGAAAACCAACCTGCTGACCTATTTTCCGTCCAAGTATTCCCATGCCGACCACCTCGACGAAAAGAAGGAAGTCTGGGCCATCATGTCCTATGCGGATTTTGCCAAAGCATGGGCCGATGCCGTCAAGGGCGCCAAACTGGCAAACTGGGGCGGCAAGAAGCCGGATCTGGCTCCGGATGATCCCTGGCATGTGGAACTGCCGCGCAAGGCCGTGAAAGGCGGAGCAGACAAGGCGGATGTCGTCAAGAAAACGCGGCCCGGACGCAGCGATAAAGAGGTCAATGCCTGCGTGGAAAACTACGCCGAATACATCGCTTTGACGGATGAGCTGCCGAAAGGCAAAAAGCTGAAACGGAACGCGGAAATCGAGAAGAATTACAAGTCGCTCTTCGACAAGAAATTCAAGGCTGCCAAGGCCAAGGTCGACGCCGAACGCAAGAAGGCAAAGGAACAGGCCGAAAAGGCAGCCAAAGCCGAGGCCAAGGAAAAGGACAAGAAGGCCGACCCCAAGGCGGTAAAGGCCAAGACCGACGAAGCAACAAAGAAGCTGAACGATGATCTGGAAAAGCGGGCGAAAAAGCTGGTCAACAAAATGAATCCCGACCCAAGCCGGTTCAAGCTGGAAAAATAACCCGGCCGCCTTTGTGACCTTGGAGTGGCGGCCGTCCGGGGGCCACACTGCTATCTGGCACTTGCGTCAATTGGGCCTGGCCATGGCTGCACCGCAGGCAGCGACTCAGGCCAGGTCAATATCCAGCGTCACCGGAAAATGGTCCGAGGCGTCAAGCAGCGCCTGCCGCATCTCGTCATCGCCATAGCATTCCGCATCCTCGAACGGGTGCCAGATCCGCCACTTGGGGGCGAACCCCATCAGGCTGTGCGAGATCATCACATAATCCAGCAGTGCCGTAAAATACCGTTTGGTCTCAGCGTTGTAGAACCGCGAGCTACTGGGCAGCGAGGTGGCGCGCGGCGGCAGAAGGCATTGCGCGTGGGGGTCATTCAGCAAATCGCCCATCACGATTTCGACCGAAGACTGACCAAAGAGTTTTTCGTAGGCGTCCGAACCGGGGCCATCATTGAGATCGCCCATCACGATCACATGCTCACCTGCGGCCACATGTTCCGCGGCCCGCCGGTGGAGCCAATTCGCCTGCGCCAGCTGCTTGCGCTGATTGGCAATGGCGAGGGCAGTGATGTCCTTGGGCATTCTGGCCCCATGCGGCGCCTTGGACTTCAGATGCGCGCCAATCATCCGCAGCGCGGTGCCGCCCCGGGTGGTGACCGCCAGTTCCAGCGGCGGTTTGGAGAACTCCGCCTTGTCCAGCCGTTCATCAACATCGAGGTCGATCTCGAACACGCCGTTAAACAGCGGGGCGGTCTCGCTGGCGCGGGCATCATGCACCGCGTCCAGCGCATCGGGATCATAAAGAAGCGCGATTTCCTGGTGGGTGTCGTTCGGAAATCCGCTGACCGCCTCGCGCGCGCGCAGGCCCGCCTCGGCAGCGAAATTCTCCAGCGCGCGGGTGCTGCGCTGGGTCCGGCCGGTGTTGGGGGCCTCGATCACCATGATGGCGTCGGCGTCGATGCGCTGCAGCACATGGGCGATGGCCCGCCCCTGCGTGTAGCGGTCAACGCCGTAAACGCCGGACGGCTTGCCATCCAGCATCAGCCGGTCGTTCTTGTCGAACAGATCGGCGAACCATTCGATATTATAGGTTGCGATCCGCATTGCCGCAGCACCCGCTGATCTCGTCCCAGGCGCGGTTGATGTCGATCATCCGCTTTTCCGCCAGCCGCACTGCCTCCTCCGGGACGCCGCGGGCGATCATCGCATCCGGGTGGGTGTCGCGCACCAGCTTGCGCCAATGCATGCGGATCTCCTCCCTGGACATCTGCGGCGAGACGCCCAGCACGGTATAGGGATCCTTGGGTGCATCCGGCACAAACCGGGCCCGCAGCGCCTGGAACTGCTGCGGGGTCTGGCCGAAGATGCGGCTCACTTCCTCGAGGAATTCATTCTCGCCGGGGTGATAGAACCCATCCGCCATGGCGATGTGGAACAGCCCCTCCATCAGGTCGCACAGCGTGGTGGGATCATCGGCAAACATGCTGTGGATGCGGCGGGCGTATTCCTGGTAGCCGGCCACATCGGTGCGCGCCATGTCAAAGACGCGGGCGGCGCCGGTTTCATCATCGCGGGCGATCTGAAACACTTCGCGAAAGGCGGTGACCTCGTCGCGGGTGACCTGGCCGTCGGCCTTGGCCATCTTGGCGCCAAGCGCGATCACGGCAATGGCAAAGGCCACGGTGCGTTCGGGCGGTGCGCGCAGGCGGTCGAAAACTTCGGACAGGCTTTCGCCTGCGGCAAGTGCGGCCAGCGCGTCGGATATGCGGGTCCAGAGTGACATGCTGCCAGCCTATGCGTCTTTGCCGGGGTTGTCAGGGGCGGGAATACCGGGTGTCAGGATTTTCTGCATGAAAACAGTGTCGAGCCAGCGTCCCTGCTTGCAGCCCAGCTCCGGCATCCGGGCGGTTTCCAGGTATCCCAAGGCGGCGTGAAAACCGATTGCCGCGGGGTTGGCACTGCTGACACTGGCGATCAGCACATGAATGCCCGCCTGTTCCGCCTTGGCCTCCAAAGCCTGCATCAAGGCGCGGCCCGCCCCCTGCGCTTGCGCTTCGGGCAGCAGGTGGATCGTATGCTCCGCCGTGCAGCGGTAGCCGGGGCCGGAGCGGAACGGAAAGAAATGCGCGTGGCCAAGGATCCTGCCGTCCTGTTCCGCCACCAGATAGGCGCCGTTGCCGGCCTCGATCTGGTGGCGGACATCTTCGGGCGATTTTTCAATGCTGTTGAAGGTGGCCAGCGTGTCGCGGATCACCCAATTGGCGATGGCGCAGACGGCTTCGGCATCATCCGGGCAGGCAGAGCGGATTTTCATCGCAGCACCCTTGGCCCATGCGGGGTGGCGAATTCGGCCATCATCGCGGGCGCCCCCGGCTCCACTGCGACGCGCGGGTCTGCAAGGATCCGGTCCAGCGCGGCTTGCAGCTCTGCCGCCTCCGGGTGGCTGAGGATCAGGCGGGTCAGGCTGCAGCCCGATTGCGGCAGCTTGCCCGCAGGCGGCTCGGCCTGCCACTGCAGCACCGCAGGGAAGAGATTGTCATAGGGGAGCAGCCCGTCCGCCGGCACCGTCATCAGCCATTTGAGGGAGCCGCGCTGCATTGCCACATGGCGCTGCGCATGGGGCGGCAGCAGCGGTTTTTCGGCCTCCAGATCTTCGCTGCGCAGGATCCAGTTGCTGAGCCGCGCGGGGCCGGTGAACCGGTCGAGGTTGAACCAGCGCGGCTGCTCCTGCGGCTGCTGCTCCGGGTCGATGGCGATGGCCTCAAGATACAGCCCGTCCGCCAGCCCGATCAGCCGGTTACGGGTGCCATAGCGCGCATGGGCGCCGCCGGGGCCAAGGGCGATGCCCAGGGCCTCCTCCAGATGCGCCGCGGCCTCTGCCAGCGTTGTGCCTGCCACGGCCAGGTGGTCGAGTATCATATGCGCGCCCTCCGCTTTTGCGGCTGAGACTAACGGTGCGGCGGCGGGGTTCAAGGCGGGATTTTGGGCCGGGCGGGCGCGTGGCGGTTGCGGCGTGTTCCGGGCAGCATAGTTTCAGAACCAGACCGCCACCGCCCAGACACCCGCAATCACCGTCGGGTAAAACGTCCCGGCAAAGCCCAGCCCCCTGAGCGGCGGCGACAGGTGATAGCCGGCCCAGAACAGCATGCGCATCAGCGCAAAAGACAGGCCAAGGGCAAGAACCACCGCGCCGCCCAGTGCCGCGGCGGCGAAGGGCCAGACCGCAAGCGCCAGCACCAGCTGCTCGGCGGTGTTGGTCAGCACCCGCTGGTCGATCCCGGCCGGCGAGCCGGGAGCAAAGGGGGCCCCGTCGATGATCGTATCGTCAAAGAACCGCCGCTGCGCGATGCGGCCGATGATCAGGGCGAGGATCAGACCCGGCGCAAGGAAGGCGCCGGGCAAGGCGATCGGGGCCGGGATATACGGCAGGCCGAGCCATTGCGGCAGGCCGGTCACCACGACGCCCCAAAGGGCGCCCAGGGCCATGCCGGTCAGGATCTGGGGACGTTTGGATCGCTGCATGGCGCCACTCAATCACCGCGCCGCCGGTTTGCCAAGATCCAGCGCCAGGCTGAACAGCCAAGCGGAAAGAGGCAGCGGGTTCTGAAAACAAATCTCCGGACCGGAGCGCTCCCGCCCGCTGGCGGCCGTGCCTTTGGCACATCCGCACCGGTTGGGCGCGGCATCGCGCGCCGCTGGCGCGCGATGCCGGCAGCCAGCCTGAAGGCTGGCTGCCAAGCCAAAAGCCGCCAAGGGGTCTGCCCCGAAGGGCAGGCACCTGCGGGTGCGGGAGTGCCCCCCCTTGCCCGCAAGCGCCAAACCTCTGGGTCAGGCCCGCGCTTCGCGGATCAGGCGCAGGATGTCCTGGGCGGCCTCGGGGATGTTGGTGCCGGGGCCGAAGATTGCTTTGACGCCCTTGGAATACAGGAACTCGTAATCCTGCTGCGGGATCACACCGCCGCAGATCACGATGATGTCGCCTGCGCCTTCGGCCTGCAGCGCCTCAACCAGCTGCGGTGCCAGCGTCTTGTGGCCTGCGGCCTGGCTGGAGATGCCGATCACATGCACGTCGTTGTCGATGGCGTCCTGCGCCGCCTCGGCCGGGGTCTGGAACAGCGGGCCGACGTCGACGTCAAAGCCGATGTCGGCAAAGGCGGTGGCAATCACCTTGGCGCCGCGGTCATGGCCGTCCTGGCCCATTTTCACCACCAGCAGGCGCGGGCGGCGGCCTTCTTCTTCGGCGAAATCCTCGATCGATTTCTGGATCGCGGCAAAGCCCTCGTCACCCTCGTATGCGGCACCATAGACGCCCGCCAGGGTCTTCACCTCGGCGCGGTGGCGGCCGAATTCCTTTTCCATCGCCATGGAGATCTCTCCGACTGAGGCCCGCGCGCGGGCGGCTTCGACTGCGGCTTCCAACAGGTTGCCGCTGCCCGCCTGGGCGCGGCGGGTCAGTTCATCCAACGCGGCCTGGCAGGCGGCCTCGTCGCGGGTCTCGCGCATCTTCTGCAGGCGGGCGATCTGGGCGTCGCGCACCGCGTGGTTATCGACATCCAGGATGTCGATCGGGTCTTCCTTGTCCTTGCGGTACTTGTTGACGCCGACCACCACCTCGTCGCCGCGGTCGATCATCGCCTGGCGGCGGGCAGCGCTTTCCTCGATGCGCAGCTTCGGCATGCCGCTCTCGACCGCCTTGGTCATGCCGCCCATCTCCTCGACCTCTTCGATCAGCGCCCAGGCTTGCTCGATCAGATCGTTGGTGAGGCTTTCGACATAGTAGGAGCCGGCCAGCGGGTCGACCACATTGGTGACGCCGGTTTCCTCCTGCAGCACCAGCTGGGTGTTGCGGGCAATCCGGGCGGAGAAGTCGGTGGGCAGCGCGATGGCCTCGTCCAGCGCGTTGGTGTGCAGGGACTGGGTGCCGCCCAGAACCGCGCTCATCGCCTCATAGGCGGTGCGGATCACGTTGTTGTAGGGATCCTGCTCCTGCAAGGACACCCCCGAGGTCTGTCAATGGGTGCGCAGCATCTTGGAGCGTTCGGACTTGGCGCCGAATTCGGTCATCACCCGGTGCCACAGGGTGCGGGCAGCGCGCAGCTTGGCGATTTCCATGAAGAAATTCATGCCGATCGCAAAGAAGAACGACAGGCGGCCGGCGAATTTGTCCACATCCATGCCGGCGTCCAAAGCGGCGCGCACGTATTCGCGCCCGTCGGCGATGGTATAGGCCAGCTCCTGCACCAGGTTCGCGCCGGCCTCCTGCATGTGGTAGCCGGAGATCGAGATCGAGTTGAACTTGGGCATCTCGTTCGAGGTGTATTCAATGATATCCGAGATGATCCGCATCGAGG
>NZ_JAXMOX010000066.1:0-21065 GCF_034669605.1 Leisingera sp. | reverse complement strand
GGCGGCAATGTCGCGGGCCTTGTCCTGGGTCTCCCAGGTAAAGCCTTCGCCCATCGCATAGAACTGGCACAGGTCGCTGAAGTTTTCCTCGATCAGGGTGCGTTCGCCGGTCTGCCAGGCGCCCTTGATGAACTGCACCACCGCCGACGGCATCCCATGCGCAATGCAGCGCATGATCATCCCGAACCCCGAGGACGATTTGCCCTTGCCCGGCCCGGTGTGGACGATGATCAGGCCCTTCTCGCCCTCCTTGGTCTTCATCATCCGGTCGCGCGCGGCCTTCTTCTTGGCCATCTTGGAAGCGTGACGGGCGGCTTCTTCCTCTGAGATGCCGGTTTCAGACTTTTCGCTCATGGGGGCTCTCCAGCTGTTTGACCCATGTCTTGACAAAGAAGGGCACGATAGCGCAAGGGGGTTTCGCTGGTTCCTGCGAAAGCAGGCGAAGAGGGAATGTGAAGGCCATGCGGGCCGAAGCACAGCCGCCCCCGCGACCGTGACCGGATGAGGCCGCCATGCCACTGGGTGATCCCCGGGAAGGCAGGATGGCCGGCAAGGCCCCGCGCCTTGGCATCCGCAAGCCGGGAGACCTGCCAGCGAAGGAGAGTTCAACGGGCGGGCGGGGTGTTCCGCGACCGGTTGAGGGGCAGGCACGCATTGCCCCCTTCTGGCCATGTCCCTGCTTGCCTGACGCGACAGGAGACGCGCCAATGGCAGAAGACAAGGCGGCCCCCCCCGCCAGCACCCCGGGACCGGTCACGCTGACGGTTTGCCTTACCTGCCGCCGCGACGGCGCCGACCCGGAGGCCGCCCGCCCCGGAGCCATCCTGCACGCCGCGCTGGAAGAGGCCGGAATGCCCGAGGGAGTCCGCCTGCGCGGTGTCGAATGCCTGTCCTCCTGCAAGCGCGGCTGCGCCGTTGCCCTGATCGGCGGCGCCGAGCGCTGGACCTATGTCTACGGCGACCTCGACCCGGACCAGCATGTCCCCGAAATCCTGGAAGGCGCTGCAGCCTATGCCGGCACCGCCGATGGCCTCGTGCCCTGGCGCCAGCGCCCGCAAACCTTCCGCAAGCAATCCGTTGCCCGCATTCCGCCGGCCAAGTTCTTCTCCGAGGAGTAATCATGAGCGATCTCAACAAGATCCCCGTCACCGTCATCACCGGTTTTCTGGGCGCAGGTAAAACCACGCTGATCCGCCACCTGATGCAGAACCCGCAAGGAAAACGCCTGGCGGTGGTGGTGAACGAGTTCGGCACCGCCGGTGTGGACGGCGACATCCTGAAATCCTGCGCCGATGAAAACTGCCCGGCGGAAAACATCATGGAGCTGGCCAACGGCTGCATCTGCTGCACCGTGGCCGATGACTTCATCCCCACCATCGAGCAGCTGATGGCCCTGCCCGAGCAGCCCGACCACATCGTCATTGAAACCTCCGGCCTGGCGCTGCCGAAACCGCTGCTGAAGGCGTTTGACTGGCCCGCAATCCGCTCCCGCATCACCGTCGACGGCGTGATCGCGCTGGCGGATGCTGAAGCGGTCGCCAAGGGTCAGTTCGCCCCCGATCTCGACGCCGTGCAGGCCCAGCGCGAAGCGGACGACAGCATCGACCACGAAACCCCGCTGTCCGAGGTGTTCGAGGATCAGATCTCCTGCGCCGACATCGTGCTTCTGTCCAAGGCCGACCTGGCCGGCGACGCAGGGGTCGAGAAGGCCCGCGCGGTGATCGAGGCCGAGGCGCCCCGCAAATTGCCGATCCTGCCGATGAGCGAAGGCGTCATCGACCCGCGCATCATCCTGGGCCTGGGTGCCGCTGCCGAGGACGATCTCGACGCCCGCCCCAGCCACCATGACGGCCACCACGACCACGAGCATGACGATTTTGAAAGCATCGTTGTCGAAATGGGCGAAGTATCCGACCCGGAAGCGCTGCAGAATGCGATCGTGAAACTCGCCCGCGAGCGCAACATCCTGCGCGTCAAAGGCTATGTCGCGGTGGAAGGAAAGCCGATGCGGATGCTGGTTCAGGCCGTGGGCGAGCGTCTGCGCGCCCAGTACGACCAGCCCTGGGGCGCGCAGCCGCGCAAAACCGCCCTGGTGGTCATCGCCGAGCATGACGACATCGACGAGCAGGCGATCCGCGCCGAGCTGGGGGCGTAAGCTGATGCTGGCTTGGGGCGATGATAGCTGCTGTCTTGACCGGCCCTTGGGCCGGACAGCCCCCGGCTGCCCCCCCGGGCGGGGGCTTTACCCCCACCCGCGGCCGGGGGCTGTCCTCCGCGCGTCATGGCGCCCATCGCGAAAGGCCTGACCCATGCACGTCGTCTTCCGCGAAAGCCACGGCCTTGACGAGACCGATACCCCGCAAGACCTCGGGCAGACCCCCGCGGACCTTGCGGTGCTGTCCTTCTCCGACAGCGACCTCGGCGCTTTTGCGGCGGGCTGGCACCGTGCGGACGGCAAGCTGCCCTCGCTGCGCGTCGCCAATCTGGTGGCGCTCAAGCACCCGCTGTCGGTCGACGTCTACGCGGAACAGACACTGGAGGGCGCCAAGGGCGTCCTCGTCCGCCTGATCGGCGGCGAAAGCTACTGGCCCTACGGCCTCGCCACCCTGCAGGACCTGGCCCGGCGCAAGGGCATTGCGCTGGCGATCCTGCCCGCCGACGGCCGCGAGGACGCACGGCTGGATGAGCTTTCCACCCTGCCCGTCTCCACCCTGCGCCGCCTGCAGGCGCTTTGCGATGCCGGCGGCGCGGTTGCGGCACAGGCAGCCCTGGCCCAGTTGGCTCTCGCGGCCGGCCTCTACGCTGGTCCTGTCCTCGGCCTCAAGACGATGCCGGAACATGGGTTCTACGATCCGGAAAGGGGCGTGCTGCCCGACCTGCCGGCGCAGGACAAACCGCTGGTGCTGGTCAGCTTCTACCGCTCCTACCTCACCGCCGCAGACACCGCCCCGGCCGATGCGCTGATCAAAGACCTGCGCGGCCGCGGCTATGCCGCCTATGGCATCTTTGCCGCCAGCCTCAAGGCCCCGGCCGCCGCAGACTGGCTGCGCGAAAAGCTGCCCGCGCTGAACCCGGCGGCCATCATCAACGCCACCGCATTTTCGGCCCAAGGCACCGACGGCAGCGCCTCTCCGCTTTCCACCACGGGCTGCCCGGTGTTTCAGGTCGCCCTCTCCACCGCCCGCAAAAAGGACTGGGCCGAGGCCGGCCGCGGCCTCTCCCCCGCAGATCTCGCCATGCATGTGGTGCTGCCCGAGGTTGACGGCCGCATCTTTGCCGGCGTCGTCAGTTTCAAATCGCCGGGCAAGAAAGACCCGGACCTGCAGTATTCCCGCTTTGCCCACCGCGCCGATCCGGGCCGCATCAAAGCCGCCGTCGACCGCGTCGAAGGCTGGCTGCGGCTTGCCAATCTGCCGAACGCAGACAAACGCCTTGCCCTGATCCTGTCCACCTATCCGGGCCGCGACCACAACCTCGCCCACGCGGTGGGGCTGGACGCGCTGGCCTCTTGCGACGAAATCCTGCGCGAACTGGCAGCGCAAGGCTACGCTGTCGAGGCGCTGGAAAACACCGGCCTGCGGCTGATGCAGGAGACTCTCAGCGTCCCGCTGGAGGAGTACTTCAAGGCCCTTGCCACCCTGCCGCAAGACCTGCAGGACGCCCTGGCCGAGGCTTGGGGCAGCCCGGAAGAAGACGCGGACTGCCGCGATGGCGCCTTTCATTTCAAGGCCCTGCGCGCAGGCAATGTCCTGATCGCGCTGCAACCCGAACGCGGCGAGGTGAAAACCCGCGTCGATGACTACCACGACCTCGACCGCACCCCGCGCCACGCCTATGCCGCCTTTTATCTATGGCTGCGCGCGCAAACAGACGCCCTCGTCCACATCGGCGCCCACGGCACCCTGGAATGGCTGCCGGGCAAGGCGGTGGCCCTTTCCGGCAGCTGCTGGCCCGAGGTCCTGACCGGCCCTCTGCCGGTCGCCTATCCCTTCATCGTCAACGACCCCGGCGAGGCTGCACAGGCCAAGCGCCGCATCGGCGCCATCACCCTTGGCCACCTGCCGCCGCCCTTGGCGCAGACCAGCCTGCCCGACGGCATGGCCCGGCTTGAAAGCCTGCTGGATGAATACTCCACCGCCGACGGCCTGGACCCGGCCCGCCGCGACCGGCTGATCGGCGATATCCGCGCCGAGGCGCAAGGCACCGGCGTCGAGGCTGATCTGGGCCTTACCCCCGGCACCTCTCCCGCCGAGGCGATCACCCGCATCGACGCCTTTGTCTGCGACATCAAGGAAAGCCAGTACGGCGAAGGGCTGCATATCTTCGGCACCGGCCAATGCGGGGCAGAAGAACGCGCCGGCCTGATTGCGGCCCTGGGCGGCAAGATCGTCCCTCCCGGCCCATCCGGCTCGCCGTTCCGGGGCCGCGACGATGTGATCCCGACGGGCCGCAACCTCTTTACCACCGATCCGCGCGCGGTGCCGTCGCGGGCGGCGCATGCGCAAGGGGTCAAATTGGCAGAAGAGCTGCTGCGCCGCCACCTGCAGGACCACGGCGACTGGCCCAAGGGGCTGGTGATCGACCTCTGGGGCTCCGCCACCATGCGCACCGCGGGCGAGGAATTTGCCATGGCCCTGCAGCTCGCAGGCCTCGCCCCCAAATGGGACGAAGGCTCCGAACGCGTCTCCGGCTTCGAGGTGCTGCCGCTGTCGATGCTGAACCGCCCCCGCATCGACGTGACCCTGCGGGTTTCCGGCCTGTTCCGCGATGTGTTTCCCGGCCTCGCGCAGATGTTCGAAACTGCCGCCGCCGCCCTCGCCCAGCGCGAAGAAACCCAGGCCGACAACCCCTATCTCACCGAGACCCCGCGCGTCTTTGGCCCCAAGCCGGGCCAGTACGGTCTGTCGATGAACCCGCATCTGGACGATTATACCGACGCGGCCCGCGCCGCGGCGGGCGAAGCCTGGCTCAACGCCTCCTCCCACGCTATCGATGCCAAGGGCGCCATCAGCGACGCGCGCGAGGCGCTGGAGGTCCGGCTGCAGGGCGCCGACAGTTTCGTGCATTTGCAGGATCTGCCGGAAACCGACCTGCTGATCGCCTCGGATTATGCCGCGCATGAGGCCGGTTTTGCCGCTGCCATGGCCCGCATCGGCCAGAAGGCGCCCGCGCTCTACCACATGGACGCTACCCGCCCGGACAAGCCGCAGGCGCGCTCTCTGGGCGAGGAAATCGCCCGCGTCACCCGCGCCCGCGCCGCCAATCCGGACTGGGCCACCGCGATGATGGGTCACGGCTTCCGCGGCGCGGCAGAAATCGCCGCCACCCTCGACCACATGGCCGCCTTCGCGCATCTGGCGCAGGTGGTGCAGCCGCATCTGTTCGATCTCTATTTCGAGGCCACCCTGGGCCGCGACGATCTGGTGGCGTTCATGGAGCGCGAAAACCCCGACGCACTTCAGGCCATGCGCGACCGCTTCCGCGCGCTGTATGACGCGGGCCTCTGGAGCACCCGGCGCAACTCGATCATGGCAGAGCTGGAGGGCGCCGCATGAATGGCGGGGCCATCTCCGGTACGCCTAAGGTATACGGCTGGTGCCCGGGAGCCTTGCGCCCGATGATGTCCGGCGACGGGCTGGTCGTGCGCATCCGCGCGCCGCTTGGTAAACTCTCCGTTAACCAGGCGCGCGGTGTGGCAAGACTTTCGCAGGACTTCGGCAATGGGCTGCTGGATATCTCCGCCCGCGCCAACCTGCAGATGCGCGGCCTCCGCGCGGACCGCTATGAGGCGCTGATTGAGGGGCTGCGCGGCCTTGGCCTCCTCGACCCGGATGCACAGGCCGAAGCCCGCCGCAATGTCCTCCTCGCTCCCTTCTGGGCTGAGGGTGACGACACCCACGCCATCGCCACCGACCTCAGCGCCGCGCTGACAGCCGCAACGGACCTGTCTTTGCCCGGAAAATTCGGCTTTGCCGTGGACTGCGGCGAAGCCCCTGTGCTGCAAGACACCGCCGCCGACATCCGCATTGAGCGCGCAGGCGGCACCCTGATCCTGCGCGCCGGCGGCGCGGAGACCGGCACGCCCGTCACACGTGAATCCGCCGTTGCCGAAGCCCTGGCCCTGGCCCGCTGGTTTCTCAAGCAGGGCGGCGCGCCCGAAGGCCGCGGCAGGATGCACCGTCTGATCGCGCGCCGCGGGCCGCCGGCAGCGCATGCCGCACCGATGGCACGCGCCCGCTTCACCGCAAAACCGGGCGCTGTCCCCGCGGGGACACTGGCCGCTTTGGAGTTCGGTCAGATGCCCGCCGCCACGTTGGCACGGCTGGCAGATCATGGGCCTGTCCGCCTCACCCCCTGGCGGATGCTGCTGGTGGAAGGTGCCGCTAGCCTGCCGCCGCTGCCCGGCCTGATCCTGGACGCAGCGGACCCGCGCCTGCAGGTCGTCGCCTGCACCGGCGCGCCCGGCTGCCTGCAGGCGCTGTCCTCCACCAGGGGCTTGGCGCGCCAATTAGCGCCGCATGTCCCCGCGGGAACAAAGCTGCATATCTCCGGCTGCGCCAAGGGCTGCGCCTGCCCGGGCACCGCGCCGCTGACCCTGACTGCAACCGGCCAGGAAGAATTCTCTCTGATCCGCCGTGGCACTGCCGCGGATCAGCCCGTAAAGACCCGCCTGAGCGCCGCCGCCTTGCGCGCCGCTCCCGAACTTCTGAAAGAGGGCAACTGACATGCTCCACACCTATGAAACCAACGGCGCGGCGATCTATGCCGAAAGCTTTGCCACCATTCGCCGCGAGGCCGATCTGGGGCGCTTCAACAAGGACGAGGAAAGCGTTGTTGTCCGCATGATCCACGCCGCCGGAATGGTGGGCCTGGAAGAGCACGTGCGTTTTTCCGAGGGCATGGCCGAATGTGCCCGTGCAGCACTTGCCAAGGGCGCGCCGATCCTCTGTGACGCCTATATGGTCAGCGAAGGCATCACCCGCCCGCGCCTGCCCGCGGACAACGAGGTGATCTGCACCCTGCGCGACCCCAAGGTTCCTGACATGGCCAAGGAAATGTCCAATACCCGCTCTGCCGCAGCATTGGAGCTGTGGCGGCCGAAACTGGAGGGGGCCGTGGTTGCCATCGGCAATGCCCCTACCGCGCTGTTCCATCTTCTGAACATGCTCAAGGATCCCGCCTGCCCCCGCCCCGCCGCCATCATCGGCTGCCCGGTGGGTTTTGTCGGCGCGATGGAATCGAAAGACGCGCTGATGGAAGACCTGCCGGTGCCGTCGATGATCGTGAAGGGCCGCCTCGGCGGCTCCGCCATCACTGTCGCAGCGGTCAACGCGCTGGCGAGCTGGAAAGAGTAACCCATGGGTAAAGTCATCTGCGCCGGGCTTGGCCCCGGGGATCCCGACCTGATGAGCGTCCGCTCGCACCGGCTGATCTCAAACGCGCGCCACATCGCCTATTTCCGCAAGGCCGGCCGCCAGGGCCAGGCCCGCGCCATTGTCGAGGGTATGCTGGGTGACGGTGTCACCGAACATGCAATGGAATACCCGGTCACCACCGAGATCCATTTCGCGGACCCCGAGTACAACCGGGTGCTGGCGGAGTTCTATGACCAATGGGCCGACACCCTGGCCGAGATCGCGCAGGACGAGGACGTGGTGGTGCTCTGCGAGGGCGACCCGTTCCTCTATGGCTCCTACATGCATCTTTACACCCGCCTGCAGGGCCGCTCCGCGCAGGAAATCGTGCCCGGCATCACCGGCATGTCCGGCTGCTGGACCGCCTCCGGCCAGCCGATCACCTGGGGCGACGATGTGCTGACCGTGGCGATGGCCACCCTCAGCGAGGATGAGCTGACGGAGCGCGCGTCGAACACCGATGCGCTGGTGGTGATGAAGATCGGCCGCAACCTGCCCAAGCTGCGCCGCGCGCTGGAGCGGGCGGGCCGTGCCGGGGACGCGTGGCTGGTCGAACGCGGCACCATGCCGGGGCAGACCGTGCAGAAGCTCTCGGAGATCGACGGCGACGTGCCTTATTTCTCCATCGTACTGGTTCACGGACAGGGGCGCCGGCCATGAAACTATCGCAAAACGGTTGGGTTGTGATTGCCGGGCTTGGCCCCGGAAACGAAGCACTGGTAACGCAGGAAGTGCGCGACGCCATTGAGGAAGCCACTGATATTGTTGGCTATATCCCCTATGTCAAACGCATCGATCCACGCCAGGGGCTGACCCTGCATGCCACCGACAACCGGGTCGAGATCGACCGCGCCACCCACGCGCTGGAGATGGCTGCCGAGGGCAAACGGGTTGTCGTGGTGTCCTCCGGCGATCCGGGCGTCTTTGCCATGGCCTCTGCCGTGTTCGAAGCGCTGGAAAGCAACGCCGAAAGTAAACCGGAATGGCTGGATCTGGAGATCAAGGTTCTGCCGGGCATCACCGCGATGCTGGCCGCAGCTGCCGCCATTGGCGCGCCGCTGGGGCATGATTTTGCGGCCATCAACCTGAGCGACAACCTGAAGCCCTGGAGCCTGATCGAAAAGCGCTTGCAGCTGGTTGGCGAAGCCGGTCTGGCAATGGCGTTTTACAACCCGCGCTCCAAGTCGCGGCCGCATCAGTTTGCCCGCGCACTGGAAATCCTGCGCGAGGCCTGCGGCGCCGACACGCTGATCACCTTTGCCCGCGACGTGACCAAGCCCGGGCAGGAACTGCTGACCGTGCCGCTGAAGGATGCAACGCCAGAGATGGCCGACATGCGCACTGTGGTGATTGTCGGCAACCGCGGCACGCGGCGCATCGGCAGCTATGTCTATACCCCCCGCTACGCGGCTGAGGGTTAAGCCAAGGGATGCGAGAGCCAGGCCATAACCGCTGCCACGCTGCCCATAACGGGCCGCTCGGGCACCTGCGGCCTGCCGATCATGATGACCGGCAGGCTCAGTTCGCGCGCGGCAGCGAGCTTGGCCGCAGCACCCGCACCGCCGGCGTTCTTGGCAACCACATGGGTGATGCCGTGGCGCTGCATCAGCGCAGTGTCACCCGCCGCGTCAAACGGGCCGCGGGCGATTTCAACCGTGGTATGCGGCAGCGGCAATTCCGCCTCCGGCGCGTCCACCAGCCGCAGCAGGTAATGGTGCTGGGGCTTGGCTGCGAATTGGGTGAGGTTCTGCTTGCCGATTGCCAGGAACACCCGGGCTGCCGCCTCGGGCAGAGCTTCGGCGGCTTCCTCTATGCTATCCACATGCACCCATTGGTCGCCCTCCCCGGCCTGCCAGGCCGGGCGTACAAGGGCGCAAACCGGCACCTCTGCCAATTCGCAGGCATGCACCGCATTGCGGCTCATCCGGGCGGCAAAGGGATGGGTTGCATCCACCACATGGGTGATGCCCTCGCTGTGCAGGTAAGCGGCCAGTCCCTCGGCACCGCCAAAACCGCCGACGCGGGTGGGCAGCGGCTGATTGACGGGCCTGGCGGTGCGGCCGGCGTAGGAAAACACCGCATCCGCGCCGGTTTCAGCGAGGGTTTTGGCCAGCGCCGAGGCCTCGGTGGTGCCGCCCAGCAAGAGGATGCGTGTCATGTCTGATAGCCTTTCAAAGCACTGGCTGACGATTATCGGTCTGGGCGAAAATGGACTGGAAGGCCTGTGCGATGCAAGCCGGAAGGCCTTGGCCGAAGCCGAAGCGATCTTTGGCGGCCCGCGGCATCTGGAACTGGCCGGCGCAGGCAGCAAAGGCCAGCCCTGGCCGGTGCCGTTTTCGATCGGTCCGGTGTTGGAAATGCGCGGACGGCGCGTCGCCGTTCTGGCCTCTGGCGATCCGTTCTGGCACGGCGCCGGCGGGTCGCTGTCCCGGCATCTGGAGGCGGGAGAGTGGGTCTCGCACCCGGTGCCCTCCACCTTTGCGCTGGCGGCGAACCATCTGGCCTGGAAGCTGGAGGAAGTGCTGTGCCTTGGCCTGCATGCGGCGCCTTATGCGCGGCTGCGCCCCGTTCTGGGCAACGGGACGCGCGTCATCTGCACAATGCGCGACGGGGCGGCGCCGGCAGAGCTGGCCGAGTGGCTGGCGGCTGTAGGGTTCGGCCCCTCGCGGCTTACTGTAATGGAATGCCTCGGCGGGCCGCGCCAGCGGGTGCGCTCTGTCTCGGCTGAAGGGTTCAGCCTCCAGGACATTCAGGCGCCGGTTGCGGTGGCGGTTGAGACTGCGGGCAGCAGGGGCCTGCCGCAAGCCTCGGGTCTGGCGGATGATCTGTTTGCCAGCGACGGGCAGATCACCAAACGGCCCATCCGGGCGCTGACACTGTCGGCGCTGGCCCCGCGCGCAGGCGAGCTGCTGTGGGATATCGGCGGCGGGTCCGGTTCGGTTTCGGTGGAATGGTGCCTTGCGGCATCCGGCGCAAGGGCGATCGCATTCGAGCCGCGAGAAAGCCGGTTGCAGAACATCCGTGCCAATGCGGCGGGGTTTGGCCTGGATCATCGGATGACGGCGGTTCCGGGCAAGGCGCCGGACGTGCTGGCGGGCCATCCCCTGCCGGATTGCGTGTTCATCGGCGGCGGCGGCTCGCAAGCGCTGCTGGACCATCTGTGGGAAATCCTGCCCACAGGCACGCGGCTGGTTGCCAATGGTGTCACGCTGGAGACCGAAACCCTGCTGATGCAGGCCCATGCGGCGCGCGGCGGCCAGCTGCTGAAGGCCGAGATCGCAGAAGCGGGGCCCCTTGGCTCGATGCGCGACTGGCGGCGGGCCCGGCCCGTCATTCAGTGGAGTGTCAGCCGATGAAAGTGGCAGGCATCGGATTTCGCACCGCCGCCACCGCAGCGGATTTGCGGGCGGCGCTGGCGCTGACCGGGGTTGAGGTGGATGCGCTGGCCTCCATTGCGGAGAAAGCGGAAGCGCCCGCGATGCAGGAATTTGCGCAGAGCATCGGCCTGCCGGTAATTGCGCTGCAGGACCGGGAAATTGCCGGGGAGCAGACCCTCACCTGCTCGCCCCGGATCAAGGCGCGGTTCGGCACCGGGTCGCTGGCGGAAGCCGCGGCGCTGGCCGGAGCGCGGCACGGGGCACCGGGTGCCGGGGCGCGCCTTCTCGCCCCAAGAGTTGTCACCGCGGATGGGCTTGCCACCGCGGCCATAGCAGAAAGACTTGAGCCATGACCGTTCACTTCATTGGCGCCGGACCGGGCGCTGCCGACCTTCTGACCTTGCGCGGGCGCGATATCCTCGCGGCCTGCCCGGTGTGCCTTTATGCGGGCTCGCTGGTGCCGGAGGAAATCCTCAGCCACTGCCCGGCGGACGCCAAAGTGGTGAACACCGCGGCGATGGATCTTGAGGCCATCGTGGCAGAGATCAAGGCCGCGCATGCGGCGGGCCAGGATGTGGCGCGGCTGCATTCCGGCGATTTGTCGGTGTGGTCGGCGATGGGCGAGCAGATCCGCCGCCTGAAGGCCGAGGGGATCCCGGTGAGCGTCACCCCCGGGGTGCCGTCCTTTGCCGCCGCTGCGGCGGCGCTGGGGACCGAGCTGACGCTGCCCGGTCTGGGGCAATCGGTGGTGCTGACCCGCACGCCGGGGCGCGCGTCTTCGATGCCTGCGGGGGAGTCGCTGGAGAATTTCGCCAGAACCGGCACCACGCTGGCGATCCACCTGTCGATCGGCAATCTGGACCATGTGGTGGACAGCCTGACTCCGCATTACGGCGCCGACTGCCCGGTCGCCGTGGTTTACCGTGCCAGCTGGCCGGATCAGCAGATCATCCGGGCGACGCTGGACACCCTGAAGGCATCGCTGGACGAGAAGATCTCCCGCACCGCGCTGATCCTGGTGGGTCCGGTGCTGAAGGGCGAAGGCTTTGACGAAAGCTGCCTTTATTCGACTGAGTACGACCGCCGCTACCGGCCGCAAAGCGCTGACAGCCCGTGGTCGAGCTGGAGCCATGGGGACGATTGAGGGGAAGAGTGAGCTGATGACTGATATGAACCCTCCCGGACTGATGATCTCGGCGCCCTCATCGGGCACCGGCAAGACCACCGTGATGCTGGGCCTTCTGCGGGCACTGGCCGAGGACGGGCTGGCGGTGCAGCCCTACAAGAGCGGCCCGGACTACATCGACCCGGCCTTTCACCTGGCCGCTGCAGGGCGTCCGAGTTTCAACCTCGACACCTGGGCGATGGATGCACAGCTGCTGGATGCGGTCACAGGTCAGGCGGCAGGCGCGGAAATCTGCATCGGCGAAGGCTCCATGGGGCTGTATGACGGTGTGGCAACGCGCGGGCAGTCGGGCTTTGGCTCCTCAGCCGAAACAGCCAAGCGCATGGGCTGGCCGGTGGTGCTGGTGGTTGACGTGGGCGGTCAGGCGCAATCGGCGGCCGCCACGGCCTTGGGGTTCAAGAATTATGACAGCGATGTGCCCTTTGCCGGGGTGATCCTGAACCGGGTGGCCAGCCCGCGGCATGAGCGGCTGACCCGATTGGGGATGGAAAAGGCGGGGATCAAGGTGCTGGGCTCTCTGCCCCGCCGCGGCGACCTGACCCTGCCGGAACGGCATCTGGGCCTGATCCAGGCGGTGGAGCATCCCGATCTGGAAGCGGCGATTGCCGGCTACGCGTCCTTTCTGCGCGAGAATGTTGATCTGGAGGCGATCAAATACGCCGCGCTGGCGGGGGCTGCCCCGGCGGCGGCTAAGCTGCCCTTGCCCCCGGCCCAGCGGATTGCCTTGGCGCGGGATGCGGCGTTTTCCTTTACCTACCCGCATCTGCTGACCGGCTGGCGCGCAGCGGGGGCAGAGATCCTGCCGTTTTCCCCGCTGGCGGATGAAGCGCCTGCTGCGGATGCCGACCTGGTCTGGCTGCCCGGCGGCTACCCGGAACTGCATGGCGGCGCGCTGGCGGCGGCGGAGAGCTTCCGCGCCGGGCTTTGCAAACATGCCGAGACCAAACCGGTGCATGGCGAATGCGGCGGCTACATGGCCCTGGGCGAAGCGCTGATCGACAAGGACGGCAACCGGCACCGGATGGCCGGGCTGCTGGGGCTGGTGACCTCATACGAGAAGCGCAAGTTCCACCTCGGCTACCGCCGCGCCATTCTGCAGGCGGACATGCCGGGGTTTGCGGCCGGCACAGCATTGCGCGGCCATGAGTTCCACTACTCCACCATTCTGGAAGAACCCGACGCGCCCTTGGCCAATGTCATGGACGCCGATGGCGGGCCGGTGCCCGAGACCGGCTCGGTCAAGGGCCATGTCACCGGCACGTTTTTCCACCTGATCACCGGAGAGCAGGCATGAGCGGCTTTGTCAGCTTTGTGTCCTCCGGCCCCGGCGACCCGGAGCTGCTGACGGTCAAGGCCGTCAAGCGGCTGGAGGCGGCGGATGCGGTGCTGTTTGACGATCTGTCCTCGGGGCCGATCCTGAACCACGCCCGTGAGGATGCCGATCTGGTCGGCGTCGGCAAGCGGGCGGGCCGCCCCTCGCCCAAACAGGACCATGTGAGCCGGCTCTTGGTGGATTATGCCTCCTCCGGCCTTAATGTGGTGCGGCTGAAGTCGGGCGACTCAGGCGTGTTCGGGCGGCTTGAGGAAGAGATGACAGCCCTGCGCAGCGCCGGCATCAAGTTTGAGATCGTGCCCGGCGTGACCGCGGCCTCGGCGGCAGCGGCGGCGGCGAATATTCCGCTGACCCGGCGGCTGACCGCGCGGCGGCTGCAATATATCACCGGCCATGATGTGACCGGCGGCCTGCCGGACAATCTGAACATCGCGGCGCTGGCGGACGCAGAGGCAACCACGGTTGTCTACATGGGCAAGCGCACCTTCGCGGGCCTGTCTGAAAAGCTGATGGAGGCCGGCCTGCCGGAGAGCACGCCCGCATTGGTGGCGCTGGGGGTTTCAACCCCGGAACAGTCGCTGCACCGCCATACCGTGGGCGAGTTGCCCCGCCTGCTGCGGGAGATGGAAACCACCGCGCCGGTGCTGATCCTGTACGGTCCGCTGGCGGAGCCGGACCTGCCCGGCGCATGAGCCTGCCCACGGTCACCCTGTGCCGCACCTGCCGCGGCGCGGACCCTGCCCTGTTCGGGCAGGTCCGTGCCGCGCTGGAGGCATCGGGGGTAAAGGCGCAGCTGCAGCAGGTGGATTGCATGTCCGGCTGCAAACAGCCGCAGACGCTGGCGGTGCGCCAATGCGGCAAGACCGCCTATCTGTTCGGCAAGGTCACGGCAGAGGATCTGCCGGATGTGCTGACCTTCCTGCGGATGTATGAGGGCAGCCGGGATGGCAATTTCGCCGATGCCCGGCCGCTGGGAAAATTGCGGTTCAAGGCGATTGCCCGGATCCCGGCGGATTTGGAGTAGCCCGCCTGCAGCGGGCGGCGGCAACAACCCGGCGCGGCATTTTGGCCGGAAAATTTGAAATTTCCGCCTGCAGCTGCGGCAGCTCACCTGTGCCGTGAAACTTGCCCCGCATGACGCTGCAGAGCGCAAACCTGGCGGATTCTTCCTTGACCGGACGCATCCCCGCAGGGCAGAACAATCCGATACGGTGTCTGATAGTGCCTAAGCACTGGGACTGAAACGGGAATGAGGACGGTGGACCAAATCGCGGCACCGAAGCCTCAACCGCCCCCGCGACTGTGAGCGGCGAGCGGCCTTCCAATATCCACTGGCGTGAAGGCGCCGGGAAGGAGGAAGGCAGCAGCGACCCGCGAGTCAGGAGACCGGCCGTGTAACGGACGCAACTTATACCGTCGGGTGTGACGGTAGGGAGGACTACAAATGACGACCAATACGCTTAAGGCTTCTGCTGCCGGCACCAGTGTACTTCCGGCTCTGTTTGCCGTGGTTCTGGGGCTGGGGATCATCACGCTGACCGGCCATGTTCAGGCATCTGCCCTGCATGACGCCGCGCATGACGTGCGCCACGCCACCGGCTTCCCCTGCCACTAAGGCCATGTTCAGCCGCATTCTGACCAGCGGCTTGTTCGCTGGCGCTGCAGCAGGGTTGATTACCGCCCTGCTGCAGCTTTATTTCGTGCAGCCCGTGCTGCTCCACGCCGAGCTGTATGAGAGCGGCGCGCTGGTGCATTTCGGCGCTGACCCGGTCACCGCCCATCCTGCCCTGCCCGGCCTGTTTGCCGAGCCGGTGCGCGATGGCCTGAGCATCATCTTCACCATGCTGACCTATACCGGTTATGCGCTTGTGATGGCGGCGCTGATGTCTGTGGCCGAGCGCCAGGGGCATGAGATCAACGCGCGCACCGGCCTGTTGTGGGGTCTGGCGGGGTTCATCACCTTCCACTTTGCACCGGGCCTGTCGCTGGCGCCGGAAGTGCCGGGTGTCGCCGCCGCTGACGTCGGCGTGCGCCAGATCTGGTGGGCCGTGACAGTGGCTGCGGGCGGTGTCGCCATGTGGCTGATCGCCTTTGGCGGCAACCTGGTGAGCATCCTGATCGCAGCCCTGCTGCTGATGGGTCCGCATATCGTTGGCGCGCCTGAGCCGGAGACCTTCTCGGGCCCGGTGCCGACCGAGATCGGCGCGCTGTTTGCCGCCCGTGCCTTTGGCATCGGCATGGCCGCCTGGGTGCTATTGGGCAGCTTCGCCGGCTATTTCTGGCAGGTTGAAGGCAAGCGCGCAGCCGCCGCAGCCTGATCCCGCCTGATCTGCCCCCCGCCGGCCAGAACCGGCGGGGACAGTCTTTTTCCGAGGATAACACGATGCCCCGCTCCCTTGCTCTTTTTGCCATTGGCCTGATCTTCGGCGGCGGCGCCGGTTTTGTGATTGCCGCCGGCAATGGCGTCACCTTTGACGGTCATGACCACGGCGACCCGGCCCACCATGGCAAATCCGCGGCAGAAGCCATGGCCCATGATCATTCTGCTGCGGTCGACCTGCCCGCCGGCGGCGACGCGCCCAGCGTTGCGATCCGGCTGATCAAGGACCCGATGGCCGGATGGAACCTGCAGGCGACACCGCAGAACTTCCGCTTTGCGCCTGAACACGCCTCTGCCGCTGACGTGCCCGGCGAAGGCCATGCGCATGTCTATGTGAACGGCGAAAAAATCTCCCGCCTCTATGCCGGCTGGATGCACATCCCGTCGCTGCCGGACGGCGCCGAGGTGAAAGTGTCGCTGAACACCAACAGCCACAGCCGGCTGCTGGTTGCAGGCGAACCGGTTGAAGCCAAAACCACCGCGCCCGCTGACGGCGACGGCTCCTGACCGCAACTGCAGGCTTGCAAGAACTCCGGCACGGCTCCATAGGGGGCCGTGTTTTCATGTGAAAGGCCCCGTCATGATTGAGCTTTGCCTGATCGGCATCGGCACCGGCAACCCGCAGCACATGACGCTGCAGGCAATCGACGCGCTGAACGCGCAGGACCTGATCCTGATCCCCAACAAGGGCGCGGGAAAGGACGATCTGGCCGGCCTCAGGCGCGCGATCTGCGACCGGGCGATCAAGGGCAATGGGCCGAAGATCGTCGAATTCGCCCTGCCCGTGCGCGACGAGGCCACCAAAAGCTACCGCAAGCGGGTGGACGACTGGCACGACGCCATCGCGGAAATCTGGTGGCAGAACATCACCGGAAACCTGCCCGCGGGCGGCAAGGCCGGGTTTCTGGTCTGGGGCGATCCGTCGCTGTACGACAGCACCATGCGGATTGCCGAGCGGCTGAAGACGCTGGCGGAGATCAAGCTGACGGTGATCCCTGGCATCACCTCGGTTCAGGCGCTGACTGCCGCCCATGCGATCCCGATCAATGAAATCGGCGCGCCGTTCACCATCACCACCGGGCGGCGCTTGCGGGAAAACGGCTGGCCGGACAGTGCCGATACGCTGGTGATCATGCTGGACGGGGAATGCTCGTTTCAATCCATTGCGGCGCAGGGGATCGAGATCTTCTGGACCGCCTATGCCGGCATGGAGAACCAGATTTCCATAGCGGGCCCGCTGGCGGAGGTTGCGGCCCAGATCATTGAAACCCGCACCAAGGCACGGGCCGAGCACGGCTGGATCATGGACATCTACCTGCTGCGGCGGTGCTGACCCGCCGCCGTCAGGGGCGGAACGGCATTGCAAACAGCGCGAGCGCCAATGCTGTTTACTGCAACTGAGGAGCAGCCTGCGGATTTCCTCGCCGGAGGCTTCAGGGGCACTCCGCTGAGCGATGCGGCGGATCATCTTGCCGCGTTTCCCGTTCAGTTTCTGGGCATGGGCCGCGACTGGGGCTGCGGTGCCTCGACCCGTCGGCGGGGGCATCCCTTCCGCCGGTTCCGCCAGCCAGTCCGGCCCCGGTGCGGCCGGGGTCCAAGAGGAGAAAATGCTGGACTGTCTTGTGCATCGCTATGCCGGGGCGCGGCCAAATCCGGTGAAACTTGCACAGCTCAGAAAGAAGCTGCCAGCGTCGAACCAGGCCGGGCAGCACAGATGGGAAGGGAGAGGTGATGGGTCTGCCCTTGCGGCAGCTGCGCGGCGTGGCGAAGGGCACGGGGGAGCGACCCGGCTGATACTGCTGCCATAGCCCCCCCTTTCCAAGGGCGCCCGTTGCGGCGGCGTGGCGGCGAGAAATCCGGCATGGGCCAGTGAGCCCGGCCATCTGAAACAGCCTCTCGGCCAGTCGAACTGTCTGGCGAAGCGGCAGGCGAAGCGGCAAGCCGAAAACCACATTCAACATGATGCAAGTTCGGATCGCAGCATCCGCGCAGGTTTCAGACCGCCCACGCTCGCCGGACTTTTTCGTATTCCAGTTCATGGCGTGACCGAACCAGACTGATAACGAACCGCGTCTGTACAGGGAGGCATTGCAGGCCGGCCAGTCTGCCCTGCGGTAGCTGGGCGGAGAAGGCTTCGACATGCGTCGGATCCAACCGTCAGAAATCGCGAAGGGAATCTCTGTCACTTTTGGCGCAGCAACGTCCGGATCAGCACGTCATCAGGATGCCATTTGTCCGCCGGGACTGAACAATCCCGGCGGGTCTGGTTACGCGCTGTGGACGCCGGAAGCTTTTGATCCGGGGCCACCCTCAAATGCCGCAGGACAGCTAAATATCGCGCTGCTGCAGCAACTCCGCTCCTGCGCCTGCTTACACGGGCTTTCTGTTGCGGCCCCGGATCAGCCGGTAGATCACCACGAAGAACAGCGGCACGAACACAACCCCCAGAACCGTCGCGGAGATGACGCCGCCCATGACGCCTGAGCCCATCGCCGTGCGCCCGCCCGCACCTGCGCCGGAAGACAGCACCAGCGGCAGAACGCCCAGCGAAAAGGCCATGGAGGTCATCAGGATCGGGCGGAACCGCTGCTGCGATGCGTCCTTCACCGCTGCCAGCAGCGGCTCGCCGGCCTGCACCTTGTCACGGGCAAATTCCACGATCAGAATCGCATTCTTGCCGGTGAGGCCGATCACCGTGAGCAGGGCCACCTGGAAATAGACGCCATTCTCGAACCCGCCCAGCCAGGCCCCCGTCAGGGCGCCGGCAACACCGATCGGCATCGCGAGCATTACCGCAAAGGGGATCGACCAGCTTTCGTACAGCGCGGCGAGGCACAGGAACACTGCCGCCAGCGACAGCGCATACAGAAGCGCGGCCTGATCGCCCGCCTCGCGTTCCTCCAGCGACAGGCCGGTCCATTCGGCCTGGAAGCCGGGCGGCAGCTGTTCCATCAGCGCTTCGATTTCCGCCATTGCCTCGCCGGTGGTGACCCCCGCGGCCGGGCTGCCCTGCAACTGGATCGCCGCAACGCCGTTGTAGCGGTACAGGCCCTGCGGGCCGAACCGCCAGCTGGCCTTGGAGAAGTTCGAGAACGGAACCATACCGCCGGTGTCGTTGCGCACCCGCCACTGTTCGATGTCCTCGGGCACCATGCGGTAGGGGGCGTCGCCCTGCACATAGACCCGTTTGATGCGCCCGCGGTCGAGGAAGTCGTTAACATAGCGCCCGGCCCAGGCGACCGAGAGCATCTCACCCACGTCGGTTGCGGAAATCCCCACGGCGCCGGCCGCGCTCCAGTCGACATTCAGGTTGAACTGGGCCGCATCCTCCAGACCGTTGGGGCGGATCGAGGCGATCTTGTCGCTTTGCGCCACCAGCCCCATCAGCTGGTTGCGGGCGGCCACCAGCTCCTCATGCGGCTGGCCGTTGCGGGCTTGCAGATAGAAGTCGAAGCCGCTGACGTTGCCCAGCTCAATGACCGCGGGCGGAACAATGGGAAAGACAAAGGCCTCGCGGATCTGGGAAAACACCCCGAAAGCGCGCCCTGCAATGGCCTGGACGCTGCGGTCCGGGGTGCTGCGCTCTTCCCAGTCCTTGAGGTTGACAAAGGCGAGGCCCATGTTCTGCCCTTGCCCGGCAAAGCTGAAGCCGCGCACGGTAAACAGCGATTTGACGTTTTCCGCCTCGGTTTCGAGGTAATGGGTTTCAAGCTGTTTCAGCACCTCTTCGGTCGCTTCAGCAGTGCTGCCGGTCGGCCCCTGCACCATGGTGAACAGGATGCCCTGATCCTCTTCTGGCAGGAACCCTGTCGGGGTGCGCAGGAACAGGCCGACCATCACTGCACCGATCATCAGGTAGATCAGTCCGATCCGCACAGGACGGCGGATGACATAGCCGACCGTCGCGCCGTAGCCGCGCGTCAGCCTGTCGAAAGCGCGGTTGAACAGGCCGAAGACGCCGCGGCTGCGGGCGCCGTGGTCGGGCTTGCGCAGCATCGTGGCGCACAGGGCGGGTGTCAGCGTCAGCGCCACCACCACCGACAGCATCATCGCCGAGACGATGGTGATCGCAAACTGCTGATAGATCACTCCGGTAGAGCCGCCGAAGAAGGCCATCGGCACAAACACCGCGGACAGAACCAGCGCAATGCCGATCAGTGCGCCGGTAATCTGCCCCATCGACTTGCGCGTGGCCTCGACGGGATCCAGCCCTTCCTCCTCCATGATCCGCTCGACGTTCTCGACCACTACGATGGCGTCGTCCACCAGCAGGCCGATCGCCAGCACCATTGCCAGCATGGTCAGCGTGTTGATGGAAAAGCCGAAGACCGCCATCACACCGAAGGTGCCGAGCAGAACCACCGGCACCGCCAGCGTCGGGATCAGCGTTGCCCGCAGGTTCTGCAAGAACAGGAACATCACCAGGAACACCAGCACGATCGCTTCGAACAGCGTTTTCACCACCTCTTCGATCGAGATCTTCACAAACGGCGTGGTGTCATAGGGGACCACATATTCGACGCCTTCCGGGAAGAACTGCGAGACCTCTTCCAGGCGCGCTTTCACCCGCTCGGCGGTGTCCAGCGCATTGGCGCCGGAGGCGAGCTGGATCGCCATACCGGCCGTGGGCGAGCCGTTGAAACGGGCCGATGTCGTGTAGCTTTCGGCGCCGATTTCCACCCGCGCAACATCGCGCAGCAGCACCAGACCGCCATCGGTCTCGGCGCGCACCACGATCTGTTCGAAATCCTCGGGTGTCGTCAGCAGCGACTGGGCGGTAATGGTTGCGTTCAGCGCCTGTCCTTCGACCGCAGGCAGCGAGCCGAAGGAGCCGGCCGAGACCTGGGCGTTTTCTTCCGAGACCGCCCGCACTATGTCGCTGGGGCTGAGTTCGAAGGCGGCCAGCTGTTCGGGGTTGAGCCAGATCCGCATGGCGTATTGGGCGCCGAAAACCTGTACGTTGCCGACCCCTTCCAGGCGGCTGAATTCATCCACCATGCCGGACACCATGTAGTCTGACAGGTCAACCGCATCGAGCCGGCCGTCGGTGGAGACCAGCGACGCCACCAGCAGGAAGCCGCCGGAGGATTTGCGCACTGTGACGCCCTGGCGCTGCACGGTTTCGGGCAGCAGGGGAGTGGCTTGGCCCAGCTTGTTCTGGACCTGAACCTGCGCGATGTCCGGGTCGGTGCCGGTTTCAAAGGTCAGCGTCACCGAGGCGGATCCGGTGGAGGTGGACGAGGAATTGATGTAACGCAGACCGTCAAGCCCGGTCATCTGTTCTTCGATGACCTGGGTGACAGTGTTGTTCACCGTCTGGGCCGAGGCGCCGGGATAGTTGGCGCTGACCTCAACCGTCGGCGGGGCGATTTGC